>JAITQI010000042.1 GCA_031289065.1 Oscillospiraceae bacterium | reverse complement strand
ATGGCGAAGCCTTTGCCGATGGCCTTGCCGCCCACCGTTACGGCGGCGGCCAGCGCGGCGGCGATCAATTGGGCCAGCGTCAGGGAGATGTTCATCCCGACGACGGCCTGGGTCGCGATGACGGCGGTGGTGGCGCCGCTGATGATGCCGCAAATGTCGCCCACCACGTCGTTGCAGAAGTTTGACACCTTTTCGGCCCGGCGGATGAGCCACAGGGCGTTCTGGGCGCCGGGCACACGGCGGGAGGACATGGAATGAAAGGGCTTTTCCGAGGCGGTGGCCACGGCGATGCCCGCGATGTCAAAGACGATGCCCAAAAGCACAAAGGCGAGCAGCACAAGCAGCGCTACGCCGAGGCCGACGCCCTTGAGCGTCTCGCTGGACGCGAAGGACATGCCCATAGAGATGGCAAAGGTCCAGGCCACGATGGTGGCGGCCCAGCGCCAGTCCACCCGTTTGAGGGGCGGGCGGGGACGTTTCCGTCTTTGGGGGGCTAAAGGTTCTTTGCCCGGTTCCTGCTTGGGGGCGCTCATAAGGTCAATTCCCCGTTACACTTAAAATATGCACAATCCCGGAGGCGATTTGCGAAGTAAATCTTACGGCTTAGGTTCGGTTGGCTTTCCCCGCGGCGTACCCCTTGTCGCCAATGAGGCGGTTTCCCATTAAACGCCGCTTCGCCGCGTTGCCGACGGCGCGACCGAATCGCCACTGAGTCCGTACTGCAATCCCTCGCAAATCCCATGAAAGACAGCCTAGGTGTTTTCCACCGCAGGCCGAGCGGTTCTTAGCCTCTTTAGCAGACAGGGTTTCAGGAGATGTCCCCCCCCTTTCGGGCGAAGAAAGCAATCGACTCTGGCCAGAGTCTTTCAGCCTGCATCCTCATCCGCCGCTGCCCACGCAAGGCAGGCTACTCCGCACACAGCGCTTGCGCACCGCATTGCGGGTTTCACCCTGAGCCGTAAGCGTCCCCGTGTAACGGGCGCCCACGAAAACAGGTCTCCACGGCAACCGGGTGGTCGGCCACATGCCATTGCGGCCCGCCCGAAAGCCTTAACCCCCAGCACCCACCCCACACTGGGCGTATGCAGCAAGCACCAGGGACTTCATCGATATGCCCTTCAACGGATTTTTAGGCCCGCCTTGGGAACCGCCGGATCTGACTAGAATACTGCGCCTCCGGATTGTACAGTATAATATTATAGCATATGTCACGAGGATATGCAAGGCATGACGGATGAGAAGGCGAAAAATTGAAAAATGCAAGATGAATTGCCCACCATAACATAGCAGTCACCTTGCTTGATGGCGTTTTATTTTTTGGGCTGACGGGCGCGGCGCGGGATTGTCTTCGCGGCGCGGGCCGCGAAGAGGACGAGGGCGAAGATGATGAGGTCAAAGAGGAAGGTGAACACCAGGAGCTGTTTGGCGGTGTCGCAGCGGCCGTTGAACATGTAGGGCATGACGAACTGCAGGACGCCCCCCGCCGCCGCCGCGAACAGCGCGATCGCGTGGGCGGTCATTCTTTTTTTCAGCATCCATCCGCCAGCGGCGAGGGCGAGGAAGAGGACGATGACCAAGAAGGGGAAGGAATGGGGCAGGGACTGACGCAGAGAGGACCACAGCGTAAACCGATGATGATCCCGGGTCACCGGCGTTCCGGCGGGGTGGATGCCCAACGCCTTGCCGGAGGTGTAGTCCTTTTGGGTGGAACTGATCAGCGCGTGCTCGGCGCTCCAGACAAGCCCCTTGAGCAGGGCGCGGGGATGCGTCAGATGGTAGCGCGTCAGGGACTGGTTGTCAACCTTGCCCGCGAACTCCGTCCGCACACGGGTGGAACTGGGTTGGCCGAATTCATATTCCTCGGCTTGAAGATAGGCGTTTTTCCCGATGTCCCCCGCCAGCGCCGGGTCGAGGCCAAAGTCCGCCAGGACGGCCAACGGGTTGTCGGCGTCAACCAAAACGCCGGTCATCAGGCTTTGGTAGTTGGTCTCCCGGCTGTAGTTGCCGTTGACCTTGCCGTAGACCCCCAGACAAGAAAACACGACAACGGCGAGACACGCCGCCAACGCCGCCGCGCCCGCATACTTTTTTTCGCGCAGATAGCGCCAAAGGAGATAGGCGGCCAGCATCCCGGCAGGCAGCAACAGGGCGATGGCCTGGAGCTTCGCGCAGGCCATGATAAAACAGCCCGCGCCGAACAAGACGGCCCAGATCACTTTGTGTTCCCCGCGGGCTTTGAAGAAGGCGGCCAGGGTCAGGATCAGGCCTGTGAACACCACGGGTTCCCCGTAGAGACTGTTAAACCACATGACCCAGCGGCCGTCCAGAAAAAAGAACAGCAAAAGAACGCCCAGCGCCGCGCCGTGGGCCGCCTGCTTGGGAAACAGGGCGGCGTACAGCAGCGTGAGGGAAGCGATGTAGCAAAGCCCCAGGAGAGAGGCGTATATCCACATTTGAAACATGCCGTACCCCAGCAGTTTGGACAGCATACGGGCGGCCAAGACAAACCAGACCTGGGATTCGGCTTTGCCGGGGATGAGGGCGCTGAGCGGAAAGGGCTTATAGTTGTAGGTCGGAAGAATGATTTGGGTAAACTGGGTCTCGTAAAAATGTTCCTGATCCGGGTTGGCGACGCCGTACATGACCCGGGCGAAATCGTTCTGATCCGACACGCCCACCACGGGTTCGACAAATAAGACCGCCGCGAAGAGAGCCGCCGCCGTGAAAAAGAACAGGAGGATACACAGGCGACGTTTGTCAAGCCATTTACGTGAGGACATTTCGCACCTCGGTTTTTCGCACCGTTTTTTACCCCTGGGCGAGGGAGCCCACGGTGCTGACTTTCAGGTTGTATAGGCTTTGGGGGACGCCTTCCGTCAGCGTGTTCACGCCTTTTTCGATGATGAAGGTCACCGTCACGCCCGCCTGTTTCAGGACGTCCTCGGTCAGTTCTCCGTGCAAGCCGTAGGGGTAGGCCAAGGCGGTGACCGCTTGGCCGGTGGCGCTTTCCAATTCGGCCCGGGAGTGCGCAAAGTCAGCGCGGAGGGTTTCCGCGTAGTCGGCGTCGCTCTCCCCGTCCATGGGCAGGATGCCCTGACGGCAGTTTTCGCCGTCCAGTGGTTTGACCTGGTGCATGTCATAGGTGTGGCTTTGCACCTCAATGAGGCCGCTTTCGGTCATCTCCCGGGCCTGTTCATAGGTGAAATGGGGGATGATCGGCGTCTGTGTGTCTTTGTATGTGGTGTGCCCCACCGATACGCCGATGGCGAAGATGACCGCCTTATAGCCGTATTCTTTCAGCACCGGATAGGCCAGCTCATAGTTGCTGAGATAGCCGTCGTCAAACCGGATCAGCACGGCGTTTTCCGGCAGTTCGGCGCCCTGCCCGACATAGGCCTCGAGGTCGGCGACGCTCACCGGGTGATAGCCGCCCTCGCTAAGGGTTTGCATGTCCCGTTTGAAGTCCGCGAGGGGGGTGTTGTTCTCGTCGCCCCCCTCGCCGGAGATGATGTTGTGATACAGCAGCACCCGAAGCTCGTGGGTGCCGCCCCGCCCGCCGAACAGGCCAAGGAGAAACCCCGCCAGGGCGAGGGCACAGACGGCCACGGCGGCCGCCGCGATCACCGCCGTCCGGCGGGGGCACCGACGCTTTGCCGTCATCCTTCCGCCCCCAAATCAGCCCTCGCCCGAGACGTTCAGTTCGCCCGCGTAGACGCTGGGCGCGCCGAAGACGCCGCCGGAGGGCGGTCCCATAAACAGATCGTCGCTCAGGCTGACGACGTTTTGGAGCAGCGTGAAGAAGTTGCCGGCGACGGTGATCTGCTCGACGGGGCGCACCGGGACGCCCTTTTCCACCAGCCAGCCTGAGGCGATCAGGGAGAAGTCCCCCGAGGTGCTGTTGGCGCCCGCGTGCAGGCCGCTGAAATTGGCGATGACCAGACCGTCCCCCATTTCGGCGAGGAGGCCGTCATAGGAGCCGTCGCCGGGGGCGAGGTAGAGGTTGGTGGGGCGAACGCCCACGGAGGATTTGAAGGAGGCGCGGAAGCCGTTGCCGGTGGGGGCGGCGGCGTCCTTGCGGGCGGTTTTCAGGTTGTGCAGGAAGGTTTTGAGGACGCCGTTTTCGATGACGGCCTTGTTTTGGGTGGGCACGCCCTCGCCGTCAAACCCGGCGCTGCCCAGCCAGCCGGGGCGCAGGGCGTCGTCCCGCAGGGTGACGGCCTCGGAGGCGATTTTGGTTCCGACCTTGCCCTTGAGCAAGGAAAACCCCTTTTGGGCGGCCTCGGCGGAAAACACGCTCCAGAACGCCTGGAGCAGTTCGCTCATGTCCTCGTTTTTGATGACGACGCGGTATTTGCCTGTGGGTACGCTTTTGGCCCCCAGGAGGGACACAGCCTTCTGGGCGGCTTTCTCGCCGGCGGCGGCGGGGTCGAAATCGCTCCAGCTGTCGCCCGTGTGTATCCCGAAGCCGGTTTTGACCTGCCCGTTTTCCGCGGCGCGGGCCTCGGCGTAGGAGACCAGGGCGTTGGCGGTTTCCGTGAGGTTCAGACCCAGGGTGTTGGCGATAAAGAGCTGCCCGGTTTGGGTGATTACGCTGCAATAGTCCACCGACTCCACCCGGGGGTCGGCTCGGCGGGTGGCCTTGTCCAGCGTCAGGGCGGCCTCGATCTTTTGGGCGGGAGTCACGGCGGCGAGGGCTTTGTTGTACAGGGCCGGGGTTTCATAGGGGCCGACGCCGGGGTAAAATTCCTCAATGTCCTCGTCCTCGATGATCCCGGCGTTTTGCCGGGCGTTTTCCACCAGGAAGGGGATGACCTCGTCGCTGAGCTTTTCCGAATAGGCGTAGCCCATCTTGTCCCCCAGGCGGCCCCGGAAGGACAGCCCGGCCTCCCCGGCGCTCTTGTACTCGGAGACTTCCCCCTCGAAGACGTTCACCGTCAGGGAGGACTCGTTGGTATAATAAATTTCGCAGTCGGAGAAACCGGCCTGTTTGGCCTGGGCGAACAGATTCTCCTTGAAGGCGTTGAAGTCGATACTCATGTCAGCCTCTCCCTCCCACAATCATTTCAGACACCCGGATGGTGGGTTGACCCACGTTGGTGGGGACGCTGCCGGACAGGGAGCCGCACATGCCCTGGGCCTGAGACCAGTCGGCGGAGGCGATCCGGTCGATGTTCATCAGCACCTCGCTGCCCCGGCCGATGAGGGTCGCCCCGCGCACCGGCCCGGCCACTTTGCCGCCCCGGATGAGGTAGGCCTCCTCCACCGCGAAATTGAATTCGCCGGTGGCCGGGTTGACGCTACCGCCGCCCATCTTTTTGGCGTAGAGGCCGTAATCGGTGGCGGCGACGACGTCCTCGGGGGTTGTGACGCCCTCGCTGGGCGCGAAGAAGGTGTTGGTCATGCGGGAGGTGGGGGCGTAGCGGTAGGATTCCCGCCGGGCGCTGCCGGTGGAGGGCGTCCCCATTTTCAGGCCGTTCAGCCTGTCCACCAGGTAGGTTTTCAGGACGCCGTTTTCCACCAGGACGTTGCGCTTGGTGGGCGTACCCTCGTCGTCGATGTGGAGGGAGCCCCACTCGTTGGGCATGGTGCCGTCGTCCACGGCGGTGACGATTTCCGAGGCGATGGGCTGACCGAGCTTGCCGCAGAAGACCGACGCGCCCTTGGCGATGAAGGTGGCCTCCAGGGAATGCACACAGGCCTCATGGAGAATCACCCCGCCGAAACCGGGGCCGATGACCACCGGCATCTTGCCGGAGGGGGCGACGGGGGCGGACAGCATGGTGGCGGCGGTCTCGGCGGCTTGGGCGCCCATCGTCTTCCAGTCAAACCCCTCGTAGAATTCCAGGCCGCTGAGGCAGCCGGGGCTGAAGCTGGCGGTCTGCTTCTCCGTCTCGTTGGCGGCCACGGCCTGGAAGCTCAGCCGGGTGTAAACCCGCCGGTCTTCGGCCCACAGCCCTTCGGAGTTGGCGATGAGCACATCCTGTATGCTGTCGGTATACTGTCCCGAGGTTTGGGCAATCACGGGGCCGACCGCTTTGGCGGCGTCCGAGGCGGTTTTGAGCATCCCGGCCAGTCGGGACTTGTCCCCGCCGGGGAGGTCGCGGAAGACGTGGACGACCGGGTACGCCAGCTTCACGAAGGGCAAAACCGTCACATGGGGCGTGCCCTTCAGGGCCCGGGCGGCTTCCAGGGCCACCCGGAGGAGGTTTTCACGGGCGGTGTCGTTGGTGTAGGCGTAGACGGCGTTGGTGCCGTTGAAGATGCGCAGGCCCGCGCCGTAGTCCACGCCGGTCAGCGCCTTTTCGATGACGCCGCCCACCATGGCGATGTTGTTTTTGGCGTTGTTCTCCACGAAGAGTTCGGCGAAGTCGCCGCCGGTGGAGAGCGCCGCCGTCAGCACGTCCTGTACCAGATGTTTGTCCAGCATATGAGCACTCCTTTTGTATGGGATAACGTTCCCGTATCAGCGGGAACGTCCGGTGAGCCAATCGGCCAGCCAGAGGAGGAATTCGCGGTTGGGGATGGGGGCGAGGTATTTTTTCCCGTCGTCGGTCAGGGCGGCGATGAGGCGGCGGCACTCCTCCGGGCCCAGCAGGGACAGGAATGTCAGCTTGTTTTGGGTGGTGTCGGTGCCCACGGGCTTGCCGGTCTCCCGGCTGTCTCCCTCGGCGTTTAGCAGGTCGTCCTGTATCTGGAAGGCCAGGCCCAGGCAGTGGGCGTAGCTGGAGGCGGCGGCCTTCTGGGCCTGGTCGGCTCCCGCCACTTCGACGCCCGCCATGACGGCCGCGTCGATGAGGGCTGCGGTCTTGCGCAGGGAAATTTGGGCGGCGGCGTCCGCCGTCCGGGACAGCGTCTCGGATTCCAGGTCGAGGAGCTGACCGCCCGCCATGCCGTAAAGCCCGGAGGCCCAGGCGATCCGATGGGCCGCCGCCAGCGCTCTGTCCGGCGGGACGCCCCGGATGTAGTCCTCATCGAGGACGGTTTCAAAGGCGGCGGTGAGCAGGGCGTCCCCGGCCAGCAGGGCGCTGGCCTCGCCGAACATCTTGTGGCAGCTGGGCCGCCCCCGGCGCAGGTCGTCGTCGTCCATGCAGGGCAGGTCGTCGTGGATGAGGGAATAGGTGTGGATCATCTCCACGGCGCAGGCGAAGGGTAGCGCATGGGCCGCCTCCCCGCCCAGGGCCTCGCAGAAGGCCAGGGTCAGCACCGGGCGGATACGCTTGGCGGGGGCGAAGACACTGTAGCGCATCGCGTCGAGCAGCTTGGCCTGGGGTATCTGCACGTTGGGCAGATACCTGTCCAGCCCTTCCTCGATGTTCGCGATGTATCGGTCGTATTGGGTCTGGGGTTCCATAACGCGCCCCCTTTTTTTATTCGGAGAATCGGTCAGCCCTGTTCCTCGAACGGGACGAAGGCGGGCGTCCCGTCGGGGTTTTTGGTCAGCTGCATGACCTTTTGTTCGGCCGTGTCCAGCAGGGTGTGGCAGGTTTTGACCAGGGCGGAGCCCTCCTCGAACAGGGCGAGGGCGTCGTCCAGGGGGACGTCCCCCTTTTCCAGGCGGGCCACCAACTCGTCCAGGCGAGCCACCGATTTTTCAAAGGACGGGATTTTGGCGGATGGGGTTTTCTTTTCCACGGTTTTTCTCCTTACTCCCCTACTCGACAATGCAGCCGACCGTCCCGCGCATCAGGCGCAGGGTCAGCCGGTCGCCGGGGGACAGTTGGGCGGCGTCTTTGGCCACCGCGCCGTCCGGGCGGGCGGCGATGGCATAGCCCCGGGCGAGCACGGCCAGCGGGCTGAGGGCGTCCAGCTTGGACACCAGGGACACAAAGCGGTGCTTTTTCGCGCTGAGCAACGCCGCCGAGGCCCCGGTCAGTCGCCCTAGGGTCAAATCCAGCACCAGGCGCTTGTCC
>JAITQI010000180.1 GCA_031289065.1 Oscillospiraceae bacterium | reverse complement strand
CGGCGGCGGCGCACGCGCTGCTGGCCCTGTCCGAAGAAGCGGCGACCGACCGGGCGTTGGGGGACAGCATCATGCTGAACATCCTGGGGGACAACCCCGCGTTTAGCAGTATCTTCACCGAGTGGAACCCGGACGCGTTTGACGGGCTGGACGACCTCTTCCGGAACACTTACGGCACCGACCCCTCGGGGCGCTATCTGACCTGGTATTACCGGGAAGGCGCGGAGATTGTCCTGGCCGATTACGGGGATGTGGAGGACGAGAGCGACCTTCTGCCCAGCATTCTGGCGGCGGGGGGCGGTCTGGTTTCCGAGCCCTATTTGGAAGAGCGTGACAACGGCGATACGGTTGTGCTGACGAGCATCATGTCCCCCGTGTGGCGGGACGGGGCGATCGTCGGCGTGGTGGGCATGGATTTGCTGTTGGAGGACGTGGGGGCCCTTGTGGGGACCATCCACCCCTATGAAACCGGCTATGCCCGGCTGATCAGCAGCGAGGGCGTGTTTGTCGCCCATGAGGAGTCCGACCAACTGCTGACGCCGGCCGAGCTGCCCGAAGACGTTCTTTCGGCCCTCGCCTCGGGGGAGCCGTTTATCCGGCGGGCGGACAACCTGTTCGAGGTGTACTGCCCGGTGCCGGTGGCGGGCGTTGTCACCGCGCCGTGGGTTTTGCAGGTGAACATCCCCATTGACAAGGCCACCCAATCCGCCACGGCGCAGCGGGATCAGCTTATTCTCATCTTCGCGCTGGCCTTCCTGCTGGTGTTCGGTTTGCTCTTCCTGCTGGCGAGCACGGTATCCCGCCCGCTGCGGAAGCTGACCATCGCCGCGAAAGAGCTGGCGGCCGGGCATACCCAGAACGACATCGATCTTTACGGCCGGGACGAGGCGGGGCAGCTGGCCGACGCCTACCGGGCCATCCAAACCACCATCCACCGCCTGGTGGCCCAGGTCAACGACATGGGCCGCCGCATTTCGGGGGGGGATTTGAGCGCTCGGATGGACGCCGCCTCCTACAGCGGGGAATACGCCCAGGTGGCCACCGAAATGAACGGCATTTTGCGCTTCATCCACGAGCTGGTCAGCCACATCCGGCAGGCGGCGGTGACGGTTTCGGGCAGTTCCCGGGACATTTCGGAGAGCGCCCAGTCCCTGGCGCAGGGTTCCACCGAACAGGCCGCCGCCATCGAGCGCATTTCCACCACGGTGTCCGACGCCACGGGGCAGGCCGAAAACAACTCGGAGGGCGCCCGAAAGGCGCGGGGGCTGGTGGATCAGATGCAAACCCAGGTGGAGGACGGCCACAAGCAAATGGGGCAGCTTCTCACGGCGGTGGAGGAGATCAACGAGGCCTCCCAGAGCGTGTCCCAGATCATGAAGGCCATCGAGGACATCGCCTTCCAGACCAACCTCCTGGCCCTCAACGCCGCCGTAGAGGCCGCACGGGCGGGGGCGCACGGCAAGGGTTTCGCCGTGGTGGCCGATGAGGTCAAGAACTTGGCCAACAAGAGCGCCCGAGCCGCCCAGAAGACCGGCGACATCCTCAGCACCTCCATTGAAAAGGCCGGTTCCGGCGTGACGCTGGCGCACAAAACTCAGGCTTCCCTGACCGAAATTCAGGCGAGCCTGGCCCAGGTCGTGGGGGTCATCGGAAACATGTCCGACGCTTCCCTCGCGCAGTCCAGCGCCATGCGCGAGCTGGGCTCGGTGATTGGGCAAATCAATTCGACGGTGCAGGGCAACGCCGCCGCCGCCGAACAAAGCGCCGCCGCCAGCCACGAAATGGAGGGCCAGTCCCGCCAGCTGAGCGCCATTGTGGAGGGGTATCAGCTGGGCCAAGACGAACGGGCCGTATAGCCCCGCGACGGAGCCGCATAGAGCGGCCCGAATACCCGTGAAAGCCACGGGCATTCGGGCCGTTTTTTACTGCGTTTCGATCTCCTGTCCCCTGTCCTCCGCCTTCTTCTCATGGAGGAAGAGCAGGTAGACGCAAAACAGGACGCCGCCGATGGTGATGAAGATGTCGGCTACGTTGAAAATGGCGAAGCGGATGAACTGAAACTCGAACATGTCCACCACGTAGCCCTGGGCCGCACGGTCGATGAAATTGCCGGCCGCGCCGCCCGCGACCAGGACCAACCCCCACACGCCCAACGGGTGGCGGGGCCAGCGGCGCGCCAGCACCACGGCGATGACGCCCAGGGCGGCCACGGTCAGGACGAGCAGGGGGACGCGCATCCCCTCCAGCAGGCTGAAGGCCGCGCCGCTGTTTTCCACGTAGACCATGTGCACCAGCCCCGGGATGAGGTCCACGGGGATGCCGGGGATCAGGTTGGCCGCGCACCACGCCTTGAACAGCTGGTCGGCGGCGACAATGCCGACGGCGGCCAGCGCCTCCCAGACGAGCAGCATCAGCCGGTCACCACGCCGGTACAGCGTGGGCACAGGCCGGGATGCTCAGGGCGACCCCCGTCGGCCTCGAAGTAACCCCAGCAGCGGGGGCACTTTTCCCCGGGCGCCGGTTCCACGCGAATGTCCCGCGGGCCTTGGGCCAGGGAGACCTTGGACACGATGCACACGGCGGGGAGTTCGGATTGGACGGATTGGAGGAAGGCGTATTCCTCCCCGTCGGCGGCGAGAAGGATGTGGGCCTCCAGGGGCTTGCCGATGCGCTTTTCGGCGCGGGCGGCCTCGAGACGCAGGTTGATTTCATCCCGCAGGGCCACGATGCGCTCCCAGCGTTCGGCCTCCGGGGGGGGCATATCGAGAGCGGGGTCGTGGGCGGGCATGTCGTTGAAGAGGACGCTGGCCGGGTCGTCGGTTTCGCGGTGAGGCATGGCGGCCCAGATCTCTTCGGCGGTAAAGGCCAGGATGGGGGTCAGAAGTTTTGTCAGACCGTCCAGAATCAGGAACATGGCGCTCTGCCCGGCGCGGCGGAGGGGGGCGTCTTCGGCCTCGCAGTACAGCCTGTCTTTGAGGATGTCGAGGTAGAAGGTGGACAGGTCGGCCACGCAGAAGTTGTGCATGGCGTGGAGGGCGGTGTGGTACTCGAAGGCGTCGTAAAAGCCGCGCACCTTGGCGGCCAGGGCGTTAAAGCGGGAGAGGGCGAAGCGGTCAAGGGCGGGCATGTCGGTCGGGGGGGTCAGGCGGTTCGGGTCGAAGCCGTGGAGGTTGCCCAGCATGAAGCGGGCGGTGTTGCGGATTTTGAGGTAGAGGTCGGAGAGCTGCTTGAAGAGGTCGTCCGAGACGCGCATGTCGCTGTGGTAATCCGAGGAGGACACCCAGAGGCGCAACAGGTCGGCCCCGTATTTGTTCACGACTTGGGCGGGCACCACGACGTTGCCCAGGGATTTTGACATTTTTTTGCCATCGCCGTCCACCGTCCAGCCGTGGGTGACCACGGTTTTGTAGGGGGCGGCCCCCGCCGTGGC
>JAITQI010000045.1 GCA_031289065.1 Oscillospiraceae bacterium | reverse complement strand
TTTCGCGTGTTGTAACCCGCCCGCAGGCGACAGCTTTGGCGTGTACGCCCGCCAAAGCGTCAGGCGGTCAAAATATAACTGTTTTTTGACCAGTATGAAAGGGGGGCGGCGAGCCCCCGCTTTCGCGTGTTGTAACCCGCCCGCAGGCGACAGCTTTGGCGTGTACGCCCACCAAAGCGTCAACGGTTTTCAAAAAGCACACTTTTTGAAAACCGTTGACATCTGACGCAAAGAATACTATAATAAAGAATGTTGAATTCTCGATACGGAATCTCGGGTGTGGCGCACCGCCGCGCCTGGGATTCTTTGCGTGAGAGATACGCTCCGGCCGGATGCCGGCGGGGCGGTAAAGGGAGGCGGCCGCCTTGGACAGCAAAATGAAACTCTACGGCTTCAATAACCTGACAAAATCGCTCAGCTTCAACATTTACGACGTGTGCTACGCCAAGACCGAACGGGAGCAGCGGGATTATATCGCTTACATCGACAAGCAGTACAACTCCGAACGTCTGACCAACATCCTGGAACGGGTCACCCAGATGATCGGGGCTCACATCATCCACATTTCCAAGCAGGATTACGATCCTCAGGGGGCCAGCGTCACCTTCCTCATCGCCGAGGAGTCCATGCTGCGCACGAAAAACGGCGGCGAGGTGGTGGCCCACCTCGACAAGAGCCATGTCGCCGTCCACACCTATCCCGAGTATCACCCGGGCAACGCCATTGCCACCTTCCGCGTGGACATCGACGTGACCACCTGCGGGGAAATCACCCCCCTGTCCACGTTGGATTTTCTCATCGCCAGCTTTGATTCGGACATCATCACCATGGACTACCGCGTGCGCGGCTTCACCCGGGACATCGACGGCAAAAAGCTCTTTATCGACCACAATATCGCCTCCATCCAGGACTATATCGACGCCAAGACCCTCGACCGCTACGACGCCATCGACATCAACGTTTACCAGTCCAACATGTTCCACACAAAAATGCTCATCAAGGAAGTCGTGCTGCAAGACTACCTCTTCAACGCCGACGTCTACGAAATCGCCCCCAAAACCCGCCTGAAAATCACAAGCGCCCTCCGCCAGGAGATGATTGAGATTTTCAGCGGGATCAACGTGTACTGACATGCCTGGACAATCTCAGGCCCGGGCCCCCATCTACGAGGCGCTGCGGGGATTTGAGCGGATGCGGGTGGTTCCCTTCGACGTGCCGGGGCACAAGCGGGGCCGGGGCAACCGGGAACTCACCGACTTTTTGGGGGAGAACTGCCTTCGGCACGACGTGAACTCCATGCGCCCCCTGGACAATTTGTGCCATCCGGTCAGCGTCATCAAAGAGGCCGAGGAGCTGGCCGCCGAGGCCTTCGGCGCGGCTCACGCCTTCTTCATCGTCAACGGCACCACCTCGGCGGTGCAGGCAATGATTCTCTCGGTCTGCAAAAAAGGGGACAAAATCATCCTGCCCCGCAACGTACACCGGAGCGTCATGGGCGCGTTGATCCTGTGCGGGGCGGTGCCGGTCTATCTCAACCCCCAGGTCAACGCCGAACTGGGCATCCCCCTGGGGATGCGCCTGGACGACGTCAAAGAGGCCATCGCCGCCTTC
Source organism: Oscillospiraceae bacterium (assembly GCA_031289065.1). Lineage (GTDB taxonomy): Bacteria > Bacillota > Clostridia > Oscillospirales > UBA929 > JAIRTA01. Next base: position 8,518 of record JAITQI010000045.1, on the reverse strand, counting down.
CCCGACGCCAAGGCGGTGCTGGTCAACAACCCCACCTATTACGGCGTATGCTCCGCCCTGGCGGACATCACCGCCTTCGCCCACGAACACGGCATGGCCGTGCTGGCCGACGAGGCCCACGGCACCCATTTTTACTTCGGGGACGGCCTGCCCGTTTCGGCCATGGCGGCCGGGGCGGATATGGCCGCCGTCAGTATGCACAAATCGGGTGGGTCCCTGACCCAAAGCTCCTTCTTGCTGTGCGGCCCGTCGGTCAACGTGGGTTACGCCCGCCAGGTCATCAACCTCACCCAGACCACCAGCGCCTCCTACCTGCTTTTGAGCAGCCTGGATCTCTCCCGGCGGCAGCTCAGCCTGCGGGGGCGGGCGTTGTTCGCCTATGTCAGGGACATGGCCCAATACGCCCGGGGGGAGATCAACCAGATCGGCGACTACTACGCCTTCGCCTCCGAGCTCAAAAACGGGAACGACGTCTTCGACTTCGACGAAACCAAGCTGTCGGTCAACACCATCGGCGTCGGCCTGGCCGGGATCGAGGTCTACGACCTGCTCCGGGACGAGTACGACATCCAAATCGAGTTTGGCGACCTGGGCAACATCCTGGCCTATCTGTCGGTGGGGGACACCCACAAGAACATCGAGCGCCTCATCGGCGCCCTGTCCGAAATCCGGCGGCGCTACCGCAAGGACAGGGGTGGCATGATGCGCAGCGAATATATCAGCCCCGCCGTCGAGCTATCCCCCCAGACCGCCTTTTACGCCGACAAGGAGAGCCTGCCCCTGCTCCAAAGCGTGGGCCGGGTCTGCGCCGAGTTCGTCATGTGCTACCCCCCCGGCATCCCCATCCTGGCCCCCGGCGAACGGGTCACCCGGGACATCATCGATTACATCCGTTACGCCAAGGAAAAAGGCTGCTCCATGACCGGCCCGGAGGATATGGACATCGAGCGGCTGAACGTGATCGCGGAGTAGCCGCGCCCCCTACCGACCGGCACACGCCTGCAAAGGCGGCGTATGTCCTTTCGCGAAAGGAGCCTTTCATGGAACTCTGGTACAGTGAACAGCACACCCCAAACGTCAAGCTGTCCGTCAAGGTTGACCGGCAGCTCTACGCGGGCCGGAGCGCCTTCCAGCGCATCGACGTCTTCGAGTCCCTGGAATTCGGTCGGTTTCTGACCCTGGACGGCTATATGATGCTCACCGAAAAGGACGAGTTTATCTACCACGAGATGATCACCCATGTGCCCATGGCCGTTCACCCAAGGGTGCGCCGTGTGCTGGTCATCGGCGCGGGGGACGGCGGCGTCGTCCGGGAGCTGACCCGCTACCCGGAGATTGAACACATCGACATGGTGGAAATCGACGAGCAGGTGGTGGCCGTCTGCCGGGAATTCCTGCCCCAGACCGCCTGCCGCCTCGACGACCCCCGGGTGGACATACACTACCAGGACGGCCTGAAGTTCATCCGCAAGCGGGAGGACGAATACGACCTGATCATCGTGGACTCCACAGACCCGTTCGGTCCCGGGGAGGGGCTGTTCACAAAAGAGTTCTACGGCAACTGTTACAAGGCCCTCACCGCCGACGGCGTCATGGTAAACCAACACGAGAGCCCCTTCTACCCGGAAGATCTGAGCGCCATGCAGCGGGCCCACAAGCGCATCGTGGAGTCCTTCCACATCAGCCGGGTCTATCAGGCGCATATCCCCACCTACCCCTCGGGGCACTGGCTGTTCGGCTTTGCCTCCAAACGGTATCACCCCACCGGCGACCTGCGGGCCAAGGAGTGGAACGCCCTCGGCCTGAAAACCGGCTACTACAACACCAACCTGCATAAGGGCGCGTTTTACCTGCCAAATTACGTGGAGGAGGCGCTGCGGGATGTGGAGTAACAGCGGGTCCGCCTTCATCGGCTGCGACGCGAGCTATGAGGAGGCCGCCGCCGTCCTGTTCGGGGCCCCCTTTGACGGGACGACCTCCTTCCGGCCGGGCGCCCGCTTCGGCCCTCACGCCATCCGAAGCGACGCCTTCGGGATCGAAACCTATTCCCCCTACCAAAACCGCGACCTGACCGAATTGCGCCTCCACGACGTCGGCGACCTGGAGCTGCCCTTCGGCAACGCGGACGCCGCCCTGTCCGCCATCGAGGTCCACACCCGCAAACTCCTGGGCGACGGCAAGACGCCGGTATTGTTGGGCGGGGAACACCTGGTCACATTGGGGGCCCTCCGGGCCGTCCACGCGGCCCATCCCGGCCTGCACGTCGTCCAGTTTGACGCCCACGCCGACCTGCGGGATGACTACCTGGGGGAAAAACTGTCCCACGCCTGTGTCATGCGCCGGGCCTGGGAACTGTTGGGCGACGGCGCGGTACACCAGTTCGGCATCCGCAGCGGGGAACAGGCGGAGTTCGCCTTCGCCGCCGCCCACACGGAGTTGCACCCCTTCGCCTTCGACGGGCTCTCCGACACCGTCCGCGCCTTGGGAGACACGCCGGTCTATTTTACCCTGGACCTGGATGTCCTCGACCCGTCGGCCTTCCCCGGCACCGGCACCCCCGAACCGGGCGGCGTCGCCTTCCGGGAGCTTTTGCAGGCCGTCCTGGCCCTGGGCCCCCTGAACATCGTCGCCTTCGACCTCACCGAGCTCTCCCCCCCCTACGACCCCACCGGCGCTTCCACAGCCGCCGCCTGCAAAATCCTCCGGGAACTCCTGCTGCTAACCATACGGAAATAACGGGCAAAACCCGTTCCACCCTAAAACCACCGAATGCTAACCGCTGAAAGGGGCGTTTTCCCATGGGCAAAGCCATGATTATCGGCTGCGGCGGCGTCGCCGGGGTCACCATCCACAAGTGCTGCCAGAACAGCGGCGTCTTCGAGGAAATCCTCATCGCCAGCCGCACCAAGGAAAAATGCGACGCCCTCAAGGCCAAACTGGACGGGGGCCCCACCAAAATCACTACCGCCCGGGTGGACGCCGACAATACGCCCGAACTCATCGACCTCATCGAGCGGTTCCGGCCCGACGTGGTCGTAAACCTGGCCCTGCCGTACCAGGATCTCACGGTTATGGACGCCTGCCTGGCCACCAAGACCCATTATGTGGACACGGCCAACTACGAACCCCCCGACACCGCCAAATTCGAGTACAAGTGGCAGTGGGACTACCGGGAGCGCTTCCGAGCGGCGGGCATCACCGCCCTGCTGGGCTGCGGCTTCGACCCCGGGGTCACCGGCGTGTTCGCTGCCTACGCCCAAAAACACTATTTCGACGAAATTCACACCCTCGACATCCTCGACGCCAACGCCGGCGACCACGGCTACCCCTTCGCCACCAACTTCAACCCCGAAATCAACATCCGCGAGGTGACCGCCGACGGTAGCTATTGGGAAAACGGCCGCTGGGTTCACACCCAGCCCATGGAGATCAAACGGGTCTACAACTTCCCCCAAATCGGCGAGAAAGACATGTACCTGCTGCACCACGAGGAGTTGGAGAGTCTGGCCCTCAACCTGCGGGGCATCCGGCGCATCCGCTTTTTCATGACCTTCGGCCAGAGCTACCTGACCCACCTCAAATGCTTGGAAAACGTCGGCATGACCTCCATTCAGCCCATCGACTATCAGGGCGTGAAAATCGTCCCCCTCCAGTTTCTGAAAGCCGTCCTGCCCGACCCGGCCAGCCTGGGCCCCCGCACCAAGGGCAAGACCAACATCGGCTGCATCTTCCAAGGCGTCAAGGACGGACAGCCCAAAACCTACTATGTCTACAACGTCTGCGACCACCAGGAATGTTACCGGGAGGTGGGCTCGCAGGCCATCTCCTATACCACCGGCGTGCCCGCCATGATCGGGGCCATGCTGGTCATGAACGGCGCTTGGCGGGCCCCCGGCGTCTTCAACGTGGAGCAGTTCGACCCCGATCCCTTCATGGACGCCCTGAACCGCTGGGGGCTGCCCTGGGTGGAGGACTTCCGCCCCGCCCTGGTGGACTGACGTGCCGGTCTGGTACGACGCCCTGCCCACCCCCTGCTACGTGGTGGATGAGGCCGCCCTGGAACGCAACCTCGCCCTGCTGCGGTCGGTGGCCCTCCGGGCGGGCTGCCGGATCTTGCTGGCCCAAAAGGCCTTTTCCTTGTATGCCCTCTATCCCCTCATCGGCCGCTACCTGGACGGCACGGCGGCCAGCGGGCTGTACGAGGCCCGCCTCGGCCGGGAGGAGATGGGCAAGGAGACCCACGTCTTCGCCCCCGCCTACCGGGAGGAGGACTTTGACCAACTCCTCGCCCTCTGCGACCACGTCGTCTTCAACTCCTTCCCCCAGTGGAGCCGATACAAAGACCGGGCCCTGGCCGCCGGGGTTCGGTGCGGTCTGCGGGTAAACCCGGAACACTCCACCCAGACCCACCCCCTCTACGACCCCTGCGCCCCCGGTTCCCGCCTGGGGGTGACCGCCGCCCGGTTCGACCCCGCCCAACTGTCCGGCCTGTCCGGGCTGCACTTTCACACCCTCTGCGAACAGGACAGCGACGCCCTGGCCGAGACCCTGGCCGCCGTCGAGGAAAAGTTCGCCCCCTATCTGCCCCACATGGAATGGGTCAACTTCGGCGGCGGGCACCATATCACCCGCCCCGGCTACAACATCGACCGCCTGGTGGAGTGTGTCAGACGCTTCCGGGAGAAATACGGCGTCCAAGTCTACCTGGAGCCCGGCGAGGCTGTCGCCCTGGGCGCGGGGGTGCTGGTGGCCTCCGTCCTCGACCTCACCGAAAACGGCCTGCCCATCGCCATCCTGGACGCCTCGGCGGCCTGCCACATGCCCGACGTGCTGGAAATGCCCTACCGCCCCCAAGTGACCGGCGCGGCCCCCCCGGGGGAGAAGCCCTTCACCTGCCGCCTGGCGGGCCCCACCTGCCTGGCCGGGGACGTGATCGGCGACTACGCCTTCAACCGCCCCTTGGCCCCCGGCGACCGCCTGGTCTTCGAGGACATGGCCATCTACACCATGGTCAAAAACAACACCTTTAACGGCATCCCCCTCCCCGCCATCTACCGGAAAGCCCCCGACGGCGACTTGACAGCGCTTCGCCGCTTCGGCTATGAGGACTACAAAGGAAGACTTTGAGAGCGGAAAACAGAGGCGAGAGGACAGAACGATGGGAGTCCTTCAGTCGATTCCCATGCTACAAAAGCCACCAAAGGACATGGCAGCGGCCTTGTTCGTTGGTGGCTTTTTCACAAGCGGACGTAAAATTCCGTTGCGGCGGTAGGGGAGGGGCGTTTGCTTCGACATTGTGCGCCGAGGTTCGCGTTGCGGTTTCCATAATCCGAACGGGACAAGAGGACGCAAAAAGTTATCCCAATTATCCCCCAAGTTATGCACCGACGTCAAGGCTTCCGCGCCTTTGGACCTCGGGGGAAATTACCAACTGTTGGAAAACTGGCAAACGAAAGTCTTCACCGAGAGAAACCGCCCTAAGGATTGACATAAAAAGAACAGCTCTCCACCGGGAGATTGGCGTACCCGTTGAGGGACATATCCCCCAAAGCCCCGGAAGCCCACTCGTAGTAGGCTTGAGCACCGATCATAGCGGCGTTGTCCCCGCAGAGGGCCACCGGAGGCATATACAGCCGACGGTCGGGCAGCGCCGCCGTCAGCGCCCGCCGGAGGGCCGAATTGGCGGCCACCCCCCCGGCCAAGACCACCTTGTCGTACCCCAGCTCCCCGGCGGCCCGCGCCGTGCGGGACACCAGCATGTCGCACACCGCCGCCGTAAAGGAGGCCGCCAGCCCCGCCTCGTCCACCGGCGTCCCCCTCATGCGGGCGCTGTTGAGCAGGCTCAGGACGGCGGTCTTGAGCCCGGAAAAGGACATGTCGTAGGGATTGTCCCCCCCATGGGGCCGGGGCAGGCGATAGGCGTCCGGCGCACCCCGGGCTGCCAGCGCGTCCAGCGCCGCGCCGCCGGGGTAGCCCAACCCCAACACCCGCGCCACCTTGTCAAACGCTTCGCCCGCCGCGTCGTCAACCGTGGAGCCCAGCACCCTGATGCGGGTATAATCCGCCGCGTCGAGGATGAGCGTATGCCCCCCCGAGACCACCAGCGCGGTGAAGGGCGGCGCCAGGTCGGGAAAATGGAGGTAGTTGGCCGCGATGTGTCCCCGGATGTGATGCACCGGGATGAGGGGCTTGCCCAGGGCGAAGGCCGCCCCCTTGGCAAAGCCGACCCCCACCAGCAGGGCCCCGATGAGGCCCGGCGCGTGGGTGACCGCCACCCCGTCAACCCCGTTCTTGTCCAGACCGGCCTGCCGAAGCGCCTCCTCGGCCAGCGCCGCCACCGTCTCCATGTGCCGCCGGGAGGCGATCTCAGGCACGACGCCCCCGTAAAGGGCGTGTATGTCGATTTGAGACAGCACCACGCTGCTCAAAATTTCCCGTCCGTCCCGCACAACGGCGGCGGCGGTCTCGTCGCAAGAGGTTTCAAATGCCAAAATATTCAAGTGGAAACTCCTTCTAACCACAGGGTCATCAGCAGCGCGTCCTCCCGGGGCTTCTCGTAGTACCCCGGACGGACGCCCACCTGGACAAACCCCTGTTTTTCGTAGAGTGAAATAGCCGCCGCGTTGGAACGGCGCACCTCCAGCGTCAGGAAGGCCAATCGCCGCCCCACCGCTTCGGCCCGCAGGGCGGTGAGCAGCCGGGCGGCCACCCCCCGCCGCCGCCATTCGGGGGCGACGGCGATGTTGGTAATGTAGCCCTCGTCCAGCACCGTCTGCATCCCGGCGTAGCCCGCCAACCCGCCCTCGGCCTCGGCGGCCACATAAAACGCAGCCGGGTTGCGCAGCTCCGCAAGGAAGGCGGCCCGGCTCCAGGGCAGGGAAAAACACTGTCGCTCCAGCGCCGTCGCCTCGTCGAGATGGCGCTCCGCCAGGGGACACAGCGCGGCGCTCACCCGTCCACCCGCCCCAGACGGGCCGCCAGGGCGTCCACCGCGTCGGCAATCTGACGACAGACCTCGTCGTACACGTCCTGACTGCCGCCGTAGGGGTCGGCGATGTCAAACGCGGCCAGCGTGTCCATTTTGCCCACGCAGTCGGGAAACAGCCGGGCCAACGCGTTCAGATGCCCCCGGGTCATGGCGTAGATGTGATCGGCCGCCGCCGCCGTGACGCCGTCCGCCGCCGCCGCCCTGTGGCCGGAAATGTCCGCGCCGTAAGCCGCCGCCGCGTGAACCGCCTCCGGCGTCGCCGGGTCGGGCCCGCCCACCGCCAACCCACGGGACACCCCCCGCGCCGCAAGCCCGGCCGCCCGGGCCGCCGCGTTGAAAAGTCCCGCCGCCATCGGACTGCGGCAGGTGTTGCCGGTGCAGACAAACAAAACAGTCATATGGTTTTCCTCCGCCCCCTCAAGGTATGTCTACATTATACTATGCCCCGGAGCGGCTGACAAGGGCGGGATGCAGCGGCCGCCGCGTCCCGTGTGGCAGGGCGAACCATTTGACAAACCGCCCGAGACCTGATATAATAAACCGCTATTTTTCGGCGAAGGGGGAAACGCCATGCGCGACGACCGGCCCCAAGAGGAAGCCTACCTGCGAGACGCGCTGGCTTGCCTGGCCTGGGAGCTTGCCCACATCGACGAGCGCTTCCGCGCCGGCGTCGAGGCGGGGGACGAGACCGCCGAGGAGAGCGTCCGCCAAATCCTGGAGCGCCGTTACCGCCAGCTTCTCATGGTCAAGGACAGCCCCTACTTCGCCCGCATCGATTTCACCCCCGACGGAGGCCCCTCCGAGAGCTGTTATCTGGGCAAGGCCACCGTCACCGACGAAGACCGTAACCTGAAGGTCATCGACTGGCGCGCCCCGGTCGCCTCGGTATACTACGAATATCGTTTGGGCCCGGCGGCCTACGACAGCCCGGAGCGCCGCGTCACGGGCCAGCTCACCCGCAAGCGGCAATACGCCATACAAGGCGGCGCCCTGCGGGACTATGAGGACATCGACATCACCTCGGACGACGAGCTGCTGCGCCCCTACCTCACCGTCTCGGCCGACGCCCGGCTCAAAAACATCATCTCCACCATTCAAACCGAACAGAACGCCATCATCCGAGCCCCCTTGGGCCAACCCCTCATTGTACAGGGGGCGGCCGGTTCCGGCAAGACCACCGTGATGAATATAATAGGGCTGATTGATACGGCTACGCGGGGCGGCGTTTTTATCAACGGCCAGGAAGTAAACGGGCTAAAAAGGGATGAACTTACGCGAATGAGACAGGAAGTAATAGGTTTTATCTTTCAGTCATTTAATCTGCTTCCCGTGCTTACTGTTTTTGAAAATATAGAACTGCCGCTCCTGCTCGGAAAAAAGGGGGGGCGTTCCTCCGCGCTCAACAAGGTGCGGCGCAAAGAGCGGGTAGAGGGCCTCCTTGAAGAAGTCGGCCTTGCGGACCGGCGCAACCATCTGCCGGCGGAACTGTCGGGCGGGCAGCAACAGCGGGTCGCGATAGCCCGTGCCCTT
>JAITQI010000166.1 GCA_031289065.1 Oscillospiraceae bacterium | reverse complement strand
CTTGTCCGTGCCGGAGGAGAGAGAGCCCTCCTCGGTGAGGCCGTAGGGGAGATACTGGGCCAGTTCGAAGCTGTCGTTGGGCTCCCGCTCGGTGGAAATGTTTTCATAGGGCTCGCTGGGGCTGGGATATATCTCGGTATACATCGAGGCGAAGGCGTAGGGAGTGTCTTTCCCCCAGGCGTACCCCGCCGCGCCGTCGGCGGAGACGCGCAGGGCGCAATGGGAACCGGCCTTGATCCGCCCTTCGAGGTACAGGTAAGGCGTTTGCGTCACCGGACGGGACCTTATCAGCACCGCCCCGGTCTCCGTATCCACGACCTCCACCCGGATGTGTTCCCGGACGGCGGTATCCTCGGCCCGCCAAAGGAGGAAGAACTCCAGGGCGGTCTGTGTGGGGATGGCGTACAGATCCACGTCGTCCCCGTCGGAAAGGGTGGCCTCGTATATCGTATCGACTTCTATGGTCTGGTTGGCTTTTGCGTCGTTTTCCTCCTGCTCCTCGTCGTAGTCGCACCACCATTCGGCAACGTCCCACACGAGGTCCCAATACGCTCTCTCGGCCAGGGTGCGCAGGTCAACGGGCGTGTCATAATAGTCGATCTTGCCGATGCTGGTCACGGGGATGGCGAAATTCAGGTTCTGCCCCTCGGTGGTGTATGTGGTCAGGCCCACCGCCTGGCCGTATTCGTTGAGCAGCGCCCCGCCGCTGGAACCGGGGGAGATGGGGGCGGAAAATTGGAGGAGATCCTGCCCCTCATAGTTGTGCCAGCGGGAGAAGAGCCCCTCGGAGGGGGTGTTGTGGAAGCCCAGGGGGCTGCCGATGCAGTAAATGCGCTGGGCGGCGCGCAGGGCGGCGGGGTCGCCCAGCTTCAGATAGGGGAACGGCCCCTGCCCCTTGACGGTGAGCAGGGCGATGTCTTCGTCGGGCGACCCGGCGATGAGTTTATCCACCTCGTAGACCTTTTCGTCGTCGGTGATCACTTTGACCGAATAGGCGTATTCAATGACATGGTAATTGGTGGCCAACACGCCGCTTTCCGTGAGGAAAAAGCCGCTGCCCGAGCTCTCCAGCGTCCCGTCCCGGCCGTACACCTCCATATAGACCACGGCGGGGGAGTCGGTTTGGAACAGGGCCTCGGAATCCAGCGCCCTTTCGCCGACCGCGCCGGGCAGACCTACAAGGGCCGCCTGTTGGGCGAAGGCGGTGTCCTTCTTGGCGGCGGCGGACAGTTTGGCGGCCGGGACGGCCTTGTCTTTTATGTACAGCCGATGAATCAGGGAGAAGTAGGAGCCCTTGTAGGGCGCCAGCAGGGCGGCCCGGCTGATGGCGACCGCCGTATCCCGCAGGAGGGACTGATTCTTCCCGAAGGCGGTCACGTCGTTTTGAGAGATGACACCCAGGGCGCCCATCTTCGCCAGGGCCTTGTCCCAGACGAAATCCCCCGCGCTGTCGTCATAGCCCAGGACGCGGAGCATGAAGGTGGCGTACTGGTCGGGGGTGATGTCCCGGTTGGCGTCGTAAGACGTATCCGAGACGCCTTTGGTCAACCCGTTCTGGTAGAGGTATCCCACCTGGCCGGAGGCCCAGTCGGGCACATCGGTGAAGGGGTGGGCCGGTTTGTCCGCCAGGGCCTTGGCCTCTTTGCCCAGCAGGCGGGTGACCATGACCGCCGCCTCGGCGCGGGTCATGCTCCTGTCCAGTTCATACCCCTTGTCGCTGCCCAGGAAGAGGCCAAGGGCGTTGAGGGTGTCGGCCTGGGCGGTGTAGTCGGCGGCCCGGGCGGAGACCGGCAGGGCCAACAAGCCGCACAGCACGGCCAGGACAAGCGCCAGGGAAAGGATGCGCTTACGCATGGGAGTCCCTCCTCGTTTTTCATCCGTGAATACAGGTTTTTACCGTCAAATCATCTCAGATCAGGCGCTCACCGTGAACCCCTGTCGGCACAGCTGCCACAGCAGCAGGCCGTTCCGCACACCCCCCCGGGCGAAGCCGCATTTTTGCAGCACCCGTTGGGAGGCGAGGTTGTCCCGCTCAGTGACGGCGCACACCGTGTCGGTGGGGTGCTGGGTCTGGGCAAAAGCGAAGCGGCACAGGGCCGCCACCGCCTCCGGCATGTACCCCCGGCCCCGGAAGGCGGCCCGGGTGCTGTACCCCAGTTCGATCTCTCCCAAGCGGGGCGGGCCTTTGAAGCCGATTTCCCCCACCAGTTCCCCCGTGTCCCGAGCGATCATCTGCCAGGCGGTGGACAGCAGCCAGGCCTCGGGGCTCATCTCCATCAGTTCCGCTTTGGCCTTGTAAATCTTGCGCTGCATGGCCCTTTGGCTGCGCGGCATCCGCTTTTCCGGCGGAAAGCCCAGCAGAGGGCCCGCGTCACCGCTGTGCGCCCCCCGCCAAAGCTGTTCCAGCGTCAGGGGCCGCAAAATCAAGCGCCTGCTCGCCAATTCCACCGTCTTTCACACCCGCCAGCCCAAAGAGTCACCAAATCCTTCCTATATTATATCACAACGCGGAGGGAAAGCAATAGACAGATGCGCGAACGGCGGTCTATTTGACAGACGGCATACCGATAGCGCCTCCCTTCGCCCTCTGTTTACAGCACCGTGACCGCCAGCCAGACGAGGCCGGTCAGGGCCGCCCCCGCCATCAGGTATACCGCCGCCATCATCCGGGCCAGCCGACGCTGCCCGGGGTTCTTATGGACGTACCCCTCCGCCGCGCGGCAGGCTTCGCGCAGCACCTGTTCGGCGCTGACGCCGGGCCGGGCCGCCGCGTCTTCCCGCACGAAAAAGATCGCCTGCTCGAAGACCCGCGTCTCCGGAAACCGAACCACCACAACCCGTTTTGAAATTCCTTTGACCATGAACCCTCCCCCGCATCGCCCGCCGCGCCCGCGCCACCGGGCCGTGCGGCCTGAAATGCGGACGTCCCACGCCCGCCCTCTTAGTGTCTCCCCACATTCAGGAAGTTATACCATTTTTTCCTTTGGGGGGCGGATGTGGGACAAATTAAAAATGAAAAAGCGTGTCCCCCTCACGCGGTGTGGGGGACACGCTTTGCCTGTGTCTTCAAAAGCGGTTGCGGTGGGGGTGGAGCGGTCTATCCCCCGGTGGGTTCCTTGTTTCGATTGTGCCGGAAGTAGAGGCGGGCCTGTTCGACTATGAATTCCCGCTGTTCCGCGATTTACTGGAACAGGATGTAACTCTCGTCGCCGCGCTCGTATTTCAGGGTGCCCATGGTCATATCGTCCGTGAGCAGCCAGCCGAACGTGCCGTCGTCAAAGCTGACGGACTTGAAGCTGTGATAGCCGACCTTGTCATAGCCGCCCAGGACGTCGGCTGTCCAGACCAGGCGGTCAAAGGGGTTCTCCATTTCGGTATAGTCGGCCCGGGAGACGGTGTCGTCCGCCACCGTGTAGACGAACATCGTATCGCCGACGGGGAGGGACGGATCCTCTTCCAGCCGCCACAGCTCCAGGTCAAACCGGGGGCGCAGTATCACCGTCCCGCCGTCCGGGCTGACAGACACATCGCACAAGTCCGGATTGTTGCAGTAGATGGGTTCCAAATCCAGCGCCCGTATCATTTGCCGCCGGTTCAAATCGTAGACGAACAGCCCCGCGGCGTCGTGGAAAATCAGGTAGTCGTCCGAGGCGAAATCCAGGCGGGTGACGTCTATGCTGACGTAATGCCGCGCCATGGCTTGCACATATTGCGCGACGTCCTCCAGCGAGCGGGCGCCGTCAAGGGCGGGATAGGCTGCGCGGTTGAAGACCAGCTCGTCCTCGGTTTCAAGGAACGCGAACCGCTCTCCGTCCATAAACCCATACGCCGCCAGGTCGAGCAGACACAGCTTGACGCCGTTTTGCTCCGCGAAGGAGGTTTCGTCATACTTGAGCGGCATAAAGATGCCGGTGGTACCCGCCGCGAACCGCGAGGTAACGTCGGTGTCCTCCGTCCCCGTATCGGCCGAAACCGGGCCGGGCAGCAGCGTGGAAACGACCTCTCCGGCGGCGAGGTTCCCCCGGTAAACGGTTCCGACCTCGATTTGGGCAATCGCACGGTAATCGTCCGCGCCGTTGTAACTGGCGCGAATATTCCGAACCTCCTTGATGGTTCCGCTGAAAATATCCGTGTCGTACTGATTGAAGAGGGCGAACTCGGTCAGCGAGGTGAGCACGGCCGCCGGTCGGCCGCCGGGGACTTTATTGACATAGCTCACCTTGAGCGCGTCGTCCGACCGGGCGAGGTCAAAATCGCCGCCGCCATCGTTGGCGGTAAGCAGCGGAACGGTGATCGCCAGCGCCAGCGCCAAGCAGGCGGCGGCGGGAATCCATAACTTCCAAGGGGCTGTTCTTTTCATCGCGGGCACCTTCTCTTTCTGGTTCTCGCTCGCTGCATGGCGGGCGAGAATATTCTCAAGCATACGCGCTTGCACCATTTCGGTGGGTGCTATCTTTTCCCAAGAATCGGAGATTCGCTTATTTTTCATCGAAGTCACCGCCTAACCTTTCTCTGAGGATATTTCGCGCCTCAAACAGGTGGACGCGAACGGTGGACTGCGGTTTGCCCAGGATTTTGGCGATTTCAACGCAGGTGTATCCCTCGTAGTAGTGAAGATACACCACGGACTTGTACTTGTCGGGCAGGGCCATCACCGCGCCCAATGTCTCGTCAACGTCAAGATTCTCGCGGCTTTGCAGGTGTTGATAGTCCGCCAGATCCTCATGCTTGCGCCACCGATTCCGCAGGCTGTCCTTGCACAAATTTGCCGCGGTTCGGATCAGCCACGCCTTCTCGTGCTCTTCGTTCTCAAACGCGGGCGCGCTTCTCATCAGGTTGAGGAAGGTGTTTTGCACGGCGTCCTCGGTATCGGCGGCGCTTTTCATATATGGGAAACAGACGCGGTAAACGGTCTTGACATGGCGCTCGTAAATTTCCGTGATCTCTTTGTTCGTACGCAACAAAGTTTTTGCCATTGACCCGCCCTCCTTTCCGTTTCACTTGTAATACGATTGAGCGGGCGAAATCGCTGCTCCCTTTTTTAAAATAAAAAAGGGAGCAGCGATTTCGAATTAAGAATTAAAAATGAAGAATTAAAAATTGTGGTATCGCGCTGTGCGCGATGATTGAATATTAAATTCGCCGCGTAGCGGCTCAACAATTTTTAATTTTTCATTCTTAATTTTTAATTGCCCTTCGCATCTCTCCTCTTTGGCCAGCAAAAAGCCGGAGACGCCGCGAACGCGCAAGCGCGTCCGCAACGGCTCCGGCTTTTGACCGTTTTGCATTTACACAAATTTATTCGTGCTGACCTTGACGCCGGGGCCCATGGTGGCGGCGACGACGCAGGAGCGGACAAACTGGCCCTTGGCGGCGGCGGGGCGGGCTTTGACCACGGCGCCCACCAGCGCGGAGAAGTTTTCCTCCAGCTTTCCCGGGCCGAAGGAAACCTTGCCCAGGGGGCAGTGGATGATGTTTGTCTTATCCAAGCGGTACTCGACCTTACCGGCCTTGATGTCGTTGATGGCGCGGGTGACGTCGGCGGTGACGGTACCGGCTTTGGGGTTCGGCATGAGGCCCTTGGGGCCGAGGATTTTACCCAGGCGGCCCACCAAACCCATCATATCGGGGGTGGCCACGATGACCTCGTAGTCGAAGAAGTTTTCGTTTTGGATCTTGGCGACCATGTCCTCCGCGCCGACGTATTCGGCCCCGGCGGCTTCGGCTTCCTTGGCCTTGTCGCCCTTGGCGAAGACCAGCACGCGCTGGGTCTTGCCGGTGCCGTGGGGCAGGACGATGGAGCCGCGCACCTGCTGGTCGGCGTGACGGGAATCGACGCCCAGCTTGATGTGGATTTCCACGGTTTCGTCAAATTTGGCCTTGGCCGTCTTGATCACCAGGCCAAGCGCCTCTTCCGGCTCATATTGGCGGGCGCGTTCCACCAGTTTGGCGCTGTCCTTGTACTTTTTCCCTCTAAACATATCTGTCCGCCCCCCTTACGCTTCGACCAGCACGCCCATGCTGCGGGCGGTGCCGGCTACCATGCTCATGGCCGCTTCGACGCTGGCGGCGTTGAGGTCGGGCATCTTTGTCTCGGCGATTTTGCGCAGATCCTCTTTGGAGAGGGTGGCCACCTTGTCGGACTGGGGGGTGGCCGAACCGGACTCGATTTTGCAGGCCTTCTTGATGAGCACCGGCGCGGGCGGGGTCTTGGTGATGAAGGAGAAGGAGCGGTCGCCGTACACCGTAATGACCACCGGAATGATCAGGCCGATGTCGTTTTTCGTACGCTCGTTGAACTCCTTGGTGAAGCCCATGATGTTGACGCCGTGCTGACCCAGGGCGGGGCCGACCGGCGGGGCGGGCGTCGCTTTGCCCGCGGGAATTTGCAGCTTGACATAGCCGACAACTTTCTGCGCCATAATGGTTTTCCTCCTGTTTTCAAATGTGGTGCGGCTTTATAACCACGGGGCGGAGTCGCCCCTCCCACTCTCTTTTTAATTGAGAATTAAAAATGAATAATTAAAAATTTCGGAATCGCGCTATGCGCGATACATTCAGTTGCCGCGCAGCGGCTCCACAATTTTTTATTTTTAATTCTTAATTGCTATTGCCTACGGCATGACCGGTTCTACTTGGTCGAGCTCCAGCTCTACCGGGGTTTCGCGACCGAACATGGAGACGGTTACCCGGACGCGGTTTTTGTCCGGGGCGATCTCCTCCACCAGGCCGATGAAGCTCTCCAGGGGGCCGTCCACGATTTTCACGTTGTCGCCGACGGCGTAATTGAGGATGATCTCATGTTTTTCCACGCCCAGGGCGGCGACCTCCTGGTCGGTCAGGGGCACCGGTTTGGAGCCGGGGCCGACAAAGCCTGTCACGCCCCGTGTATTGCGCACCACGTGCCAGCTCTCGTCGGTCATGACCATTTTGACCAGCACATAGCCCGGGAAGACTTTGCGCTCCACCGTCTTGCGCTTGGAGTCCGTCACCTCTGTGACCTCTTCCACCGGCACGTTGACTTCGTGGATCAGGTCGTGCAGCTTGCGGTTTTCCACTGCTTTTTCAATGGTCGCGGCCACCTTGTTCTCGTACCCGGAATAAGTGTGTACCACGTACCATTTCACCTTGTCAGACATGTCCCGCCCCTTACTTAAACGCGCTGATGATAGCGGAGACCATCTGGCCCGCGCCTAAATCATACACCGAGATGAGCGCGCCGATAACCACGACCGCCACCGCCACGATAATCGTGTTGTTGACCACCTGCTTGGGGGTGGGCCAGACGACCTTCTTCAGCTCGGAGCGCATTTCGCGCCACCAGGTCTGCACGCGCTGGGGGGACAGATTGGGTTTCTTGACCGGGCGATGAGCCTTCTTGGGGGAGGAGTCTTTGGCCTTGTCGGCCGAGAGGCCCTTGTTGTTCTTTTCGGAATCGGACATGGAAAAAACGCCGCCTTTCATTGGGAAATCGGTCTCACTCACAGGGGTCTTGATTACTTGCCCTCTTTGTGGAGGGTGTGTTTGCGGCAGAAACGGCAGTATTTGTTCATTTCCAAGCGATCCGGGTCGTTCTTTTTGTTTTTCATGGTGTCATAGTTGCGCTGCTTGCACGCGGTGCAGGACAGGGTGATTTTTACACGCATGGGTTACACATCCTCTCGGTTTCACACGGGCCGCGTCTCGAATCCGGACGGGGCCCCGCGTGGGCACAAGCCCCACCGTACGGCCGCCCGGTAGGCGACAAAAAAAGAACCCTTTTACAGGCAAGAATACTATACCACATCCTCGCGGGTAGGTCAATCTTTTTTTTGCGATTCGGCCGGATTTTTTGCCATATTTTTCGGCGGCGGCAAAACCGGAAAAATTTTACGGGGGTTTGCCTTTTCGCCGACGCTGTGATACAATGCAACTGCTTTAAGCGATTCCGCCGGGGACATATCTCGGCGGGGCGCGGCGTATCTTCACTTTAGGAGGCGAACACACAATGAGTACACCCATCACTGTTACGGCGGAGACCTTTCAGACCGACGTGCTGGACGCGCCCGGCCTTGTGCTGGTGGATTTTTGGGCGTCTTGGTGCGGGCCCTGCCGCATGATTGCCCCGTTGGTGGCCCAACTGGCCGAGGATTTCGTCGGCTCCCTGCGGGTGGGCAAGCTGGACGTGGATCAAAACGGAACCCTGGCCGCCGCCCACGGGGTGATGAGCATCCCCACGCTGATTCTGTTCAAAAACGGGCGGGAGGCCGAGCGCATGGTCGGCCTGCGCACCTATGAGGAACTGCGCAAGACCGTCGAAGGGGCTCTGGGAGCCTGATTTCCCGGCAAACACCAAAAAACGATACCAGGGGGCGCGTGGGCTATGGCGGACAACGGTAAACGATTTAAGACGGCGACGGTGGGCGGTTTCAACCGCCAGGACGTCATTATGTATCTGGAGACCTTGCTCAAGGAGCACAGCGACGAGGTGGAGGCCCACCGCGCCGGCGCGGAGCTGCTGCGCCGGGAGCGGGACGAGGCCCGGAATCAAATCCCCACCCTGCGGGCGCGGGTGGAGGCCGACGAGGAACAGCTTCGGCAGCTGCCCCTTCTGCAAGACCGGGTCAATGAGCTTTTGGCGCAGAACGAGGCGCTGCTGCGGGAAAACAGCCAACTGACCGAGGGGATGCTGTCGGCCCGGGAAAACCAGGAGGGTAGCCGCGCCGAGCTGGCCCGCCTGTACGGCACGCTGGCCGAAAAAGACGT
>JAITQI010000137.1 GCA_031289065.1 Oscillospiraceae bacterium | reverse complement strand
CCGTGGAGCTATACCCTACTCGGCGACACCCGCTGGCTCAACTATGAAGTCTCTTACGACTTCAAGCTGGACATGGCCAACAACACCTCGGCCACCAACCACGTCATGATCGGCGTGCGCCACAACCGCTCCGAGCTGGAGAACAACGCCAACGCGCTGTCCACCTTCGGCTACAAATTCAAACTGCAAAAGACCGGCGCTTGGAACCTGTACAAGGGCAGCACCTCGGTCGCCAGCGGCACGGTCGCCGGCTTCGATTCCAGCGTGTGGCACAACATTTCCCTGTCGGCGGTCGAGAACGTGTTCACCGCCAAGCTCGACGGTCAGGTCGTCCGCGAATACACCGACACCGCCGCCGGCGTCTCAACCATCGGTCAGGTTCTGATCGGCACCTCGCTGCACCAGACTGTCTTCGACAACCTGAAGGTGACCAAGATCAGCGGCCAGCCCGCTTACGCCGACGAGATCCTCGACGATCTGGATTCTCGCGTCCTCTACGCCAACCCGACTACGTGGAACCACCCGGTCGAGCAGGGCGGCGACCGCTTCAACCGCACCCTCACCACCGGCACCGCGCTGGGCACCGGCCAGATCACCGTCAACAAAGCCAACCAGACCACCGACCCCACCGTGCCCAATAAATTCTACTTCGGCGGCGAGGGCGCTTGGGGCAGCTACACCGACCACTGGAATTCCACCAACGGCGCGCTGGTTTCCTTCGCTTTCCAGGGTACCGCCTTCCAGATGCAGGGCAACCGCGGCTCTGACAAGTTCACGGCAGACGAGATTCTGGTATATCTGGACGACGTGTTGCTGACCTCCGGGGATCCCGGCGTTACCATCATCGGTCTCAACGGCGGTTCCGGCAGCAACGTCAGCTTTGTCACCCTCACCGGCCTGCCCGACGCGCTTCACACCGTGAAGGTCGTGCTCAACAAAACAAGCGCCAACGGCCTGTCCATCACCAACGCGGTTTACTACAACACCGCGACGGGTGCCAACCCGTGGTTCCAGACC
Source organism: Oscillospiraceae bacterium (assembly GCA_031289065.1). GTDB lineage: Bacteria > Bacillota > Clostridia > Oscillospirales > UBA929 > JAIRTA01. Next base: position 10,871 of record JAITQI010000137.1, on the reverse strand, counting down.
AACCTTGTCGGCACCGGCTTTGACCTGATCGGCGACACCGGCGCGGCGGTCATCGACGTCTATGTGGACGGCGAGTTGGTCTCCGAAAACTACAGCGTCCGCTCTTCCACCCTCCGCCGCACCGCCTCCTACAGCCTGCGCGGTCTGGACTATGCCGAGCACAATATCCGCGTTGACGTCAAGAGCGGCGCGTTCGCGCTCGACGCCATCAGCACCGTCGGCAACCTCTGGGTTGACAAGACCGCTCTGGCCGCCGCCATCGCGGCCGGCACGCCCATCGAGATCGACCCCGACTCGGTTGGCAAGTATGTGGCGGGACCCTGGAACACCTTCCTCACCGCCCTCGCGGATGCGCGGATCGTCTACGCTGACGACGACGCCACCCAAGCCGAGATTGACGAAGCCACAGAAGCCCTGTTGCTCGCCACCGAAGCCCTGGAAGAGGAAGAAATTGCCACCGCGCCCATCACCCTGGCCACCCCGGACAAGGTGACCATCAAAAAAGGCCGCACCGTTAAAGTGCCCATCGAATTTAACGGCAACGAGAAGTATCTCACATACACCTCGGGCAACGCCGCCGTCGCCACCGTGGCCGGCACCGGCACCACAAACCTCACCGTCACCGGCGTGAAGGTCGGCAACGCCCCCATCACCGTCCGGGCCAACGACGGCAGCGGACTCGTCAAAGTCTTCCTGGCGATTGTGACAGCGTAATTCTCTCTTCTTGATACACCCCAGCATGCAGCACAGACCGGGGCCCGGCGTTTCGGGGGAAGCGCCGGGCCCCAACGCAGAGAACAGAGGGCGGAAGACAGAGGCTGGAACCCTCCGGTCTGTCCTCTGTCCTTTGTCTTTTGTTCCCCTGTTGTTTACGGAGGGTTTATGGATTTTATTTTGTTGTCCGATTGGCGGTTCCGTTTGGACGCGTCTCCCGAGGCGTTCGGGCGGGGGTTTGACGATTCGGGTTGGGCGGAGGTCGTTGTGCCGCATGACTGGTCGGTCGGGCTGCCGTTTTCGGAGGACTATCCCAGCGCGACGGGGTATCTGGCGGGCGGGGTGGGCTGGTACCGCGCCTCGTTCACGCTGCCGGACGCGCCCCAAAAGGTGTTTTTGCAATTTGACGGCGTATACCGGGACAGTCAGGTGTGGTGCAACGGCTGCTATCTGGGCCGCAGGCCGTCCGGGTACGCCGGGTTTTCCTATGACGTGTCCGCGTTTGTCAGCTTCGGCGGGCGGGCCAACACGGTCGCCGTCCGTGTGGGGCGCGGGCCGGGCGGCGATTCCCGTTGGGCGACCGGCGCGGGCCTGTACCGCAAGGTGAGGGTCGCGCTTTGCGAGCCCGTGTATGCCGACGAGGTGTTTTTCACCTCGGAGCCGACGGCGAACGGCGCGGCGGCGGTCACGGTGAACGCCCTGCTGCGCAACGACACCGAACGGGATGCGCGGGTGCGCGCACGGGCCGTCCTCATCGCGCCGGACGGCGGGGAAACCCCGCTGGAGGCCGGGGCGGTTTCGGTGAAAGGCGGCGCGGCGCGGCCGGTCGTTTTGCGCGGGCGGCTGGAACGCCCGCTACCTTGGTCGCCGGACGCCCCCCACCTGTACACTCTGTCGCTGCGCGCCACGGCGCACGCGGCGGAGGCGGACGACATCCGAAGCGAGACGGCCCCCTTCTCCGTGGGCGTCCGAACCGCTCGCTTCGACCCGGACACAGGGTTTTGGCTCAACGGACAGCCGCTGAAGATTCTGGGCGTGTGCCTGCACCACGACGCGGGCTGTCTGGGCGCGGCGGTGTGGCCCGACGTGTGGCGGCGGCGTCTGGAGAAGCTGAAGGACATGGGCTGCAACGCCATCCGCATGAGCCACAACCCGCATATGCCTGAGCTGTACGACCTGTGCGACGAGCTGGGTTTTCTGGTCATGGACGAAGCCTTTGACGAATGGATCGACCCCAAGAACAAATGGACGCACGGACACAACGTCTACCCGCCCGCGCACGGCGGCGACTACGCCGACTTCCCCGCGTGGGGAGAGCGGGATTTGGCCGACATGGTGCTGCGCGACCGAAACCACCCCAGCGTGGTCATGTGGAGCCTCGGCAACGAAATCGATTACCCGAACGACCCGTACGTCCATCCCCTCTTTTTGGAGATGGCGGGCAACAACGACAAAAACAAGCCCGCCGAGGAGATGCGATACAACCCAGACAAGCCGGACGCGCACCGTTTGGTGGGCCTCGCCGCACGGTTGGCCGACGTCGTGCGCGGGTTGGATCCGACCCGCCCGGTCTTGCTGGCGTCGGCCTTTCCGGAGCTGTCGGCGCAAACCGGGCTGTTCGACTGCCTGGACATGGTCGGCTACAACTACAAGGAAGCGCTGTACGACAAAGACCACGCACGCTTCCCCGCCCTGCCGATCCTGGGCAGCGAGACCGGACACGGGCTGGCGGCCTGGGCGGCGGTGCGCGACCGCGCCTTCATCGGCGGGCAGTTTTTGTGGACAGGCGCGGACTATTTGGGCGAAACCCCCGGCTGGCCGGTGCGCGGGTCCGCCAAAGGACTGCTCGACCTGGCGGGGTATGAAAAGACGGCGTGGTTCCGGCGCAAAGCCCTCTGGGCTCAAACGCCTGTCGCCTATCTGGCGTCGGCCCGCGCCGCGGACGGGCCGGAAGCGCCGCCGGCGCCAAGCCGATTCACCCGCCGCTGGGACTATGTCCCCGGGGAGTCGGTCGAGGTCGTCTGCTACACCAACCTCGAAAGCGCGGCGCTGTTTCTGAACGGGGCGAGTCTCGGCGTCCGTCCCCGCGAGCCGGACAGGGAATATATCCTGTGGCGCGTCCCCTTTGCGCGGGGGGCGCTGCGCGTCGTCGGCGCGGGCCTGGCGGCGGAGGACACGCTGCTGACCGCCCAGTCCTCCGCCGCTGTCAAGCTATCCCGCTGGCGGCCGCCGGAGGGCGCACGGGCCGCAGCCGGACGCTGGCGCATGGAACAGCTTGAGGTAACGCTGACCGACGAAGCGGGTTGTCTGTGTCCCGACGGCGACGCGCCGCTGACCGTGCGCGTGTCGGGGGAAGCCCGGCTGGCCGGTCTGGAAAACGGCGACCTGTCCGACGGCACATCCTACGCCTTGCCGCGCCGCCGCGCCTATGAGGGGCGGGCGATCATTTATTTGCTGGTCGCGGGCCCCGCCTCCGTGACGGTGGAGGGCGATGGCTTGCGCGGAGCGGCGTTTTCCTTCCTGTAAGCACGAAAAGGCAAAAGCCCTTGGAACCGTTTGGCTCCAAGGGCTTTTGTGTTGCGGCGTTTGTTCGAGAGCGGGGGCCGCCTTGCGGCCGCGATATTCCGCTGTTGAAACAACGCGGGCCATAGGATATAATGGGTGTCACGGAGAGCGAGAACGAAGGGAGCGAACCCCCATGAGCCACGCGGATACACTGTTTATCGCCAACTGCCGGGACATCCTGGCAAACGGCGTCTGGGACACCGACGGGCCGGTGCGGGCCCATTGGCCGGACGGCCCGGCGGCGCATACCGTCCGCCGTTTCGGCGTGGTCAACCGTTACCGGCTGGACGAGGAGTTCCCCCTGCTCACCCTGCGCCGCACCTATTGGCGCTCGGCGGTGGACGAGTTGCTGTGGATTTGGCAGAAAAAATCCCACAATGTGCGCCAGCTGAAAACCCGCATCTGGGACGCCTGGGCCGACGAAAACGGCTCCATCGGCAAGGCCTATGGCTATCAGCTGAGGGTCAAGCACGTCTACCCGGAGGGGTCGTTTGACCAGGTGGACCGGCTGCTTTACGACCTCAAGCACAATCCGGGCAGCCGACGCATGATCACCAACCTGTACAACCACGCCGACCTGCATGAGATGGCCCTCTATCCCTGCGCGTACAGCGTGACCTGTCATGTGTCTGGCGGGCGGCTGTCCCTGCTTTTGCACCAGCGCAGCCAGGACATGCTGGTGGCCAACAACTGGAATGTCTGCCAATACGCCGTGCTGGCGCACATGCTGGCCGCCGTGAACGGTTTCGCGCCAGGGGAACTGGTGCATGTCATCGCCGACGCCCACATCTACGACCGGCATGTGCCCCTGGTGGAAGACCTTCTTACCCGAGCGCCCCTGCCCGCCCCCGCTTTCTCGGTTGACCCGGCGGCGGACGACTTCTACCGATTCACGGCGGACAGCTTTTCGGTGACGGGGTATCAGTACCACCCCTTTGAGGCGTCCATCCCGGTGGCGCTGTGAGCGGGCCGTTGTTTTCGGCCATCGTGGCCGCCGATCCGCATTGGGGGATCGGACGAAACGGCGAGCTTCTTTTGCCCCTGCCGCCGGATTTGAAGCGATTTCGGGCGCTGACGCTGGGCCATACGGTGGTCATGGGGCGGCGCACCTTTTTGTCGCTGCCGGGCCGCAAGGCGCTGCCCGGGCGGCGCAACATCGTGTTGACACACTGGGCGGACGCCGTCTGCCCCGGCGCGGAACTCTGCCCAAGCGTGGAAACGCTGTTGGGCGGCGGGGTGCTGCGCGGCGCGGAAGAGGTTTTTGTCATCGGCGGGGCTCAGGTCTACGCCCAGCTGCTGCCCCATTGCGCCCGGGCCTATGTGACCCGCATCGAGGCCGATCTTTCGCCCGCCGACTGCTTTTTCCCGGATTTGGACGCCGCCCCGGGCTGGCGGCTGGATGAGGTTTCCCCCGCCGAAGGTTGGGAAGACGTGACGTTTCGGTACGCGCTGTATGTCAATGAAACTTTTCTCAAATAATCTAAAAAACTCTATTGACAATCATTTGACCTCGTGATATAATGACAGCGTCAGTTCAAAGAAAGCGCAGGTGATGTGTTCTCATGGGCCTTCAGACCCTCCCCGGCACCACGGTGGAAACCGCCCTGACGCCCGGCGCGGCGGACAGGCTGCTGACTCCCATGTTTTTGAGCGGGGGGTTGGTTCTGTCTCAGGTCGCCCAATTGACCGGGCTGGAAGGGTATATCATCCAAAACTGGATCAAGCGCAAATTTTTGGCCCCGCCCCAGCACAAGCGGTACACCCGGCGTCAGCTCTGCCGCGTCCTGAGCATCAACGTCCTCAAGGACTGCTTTTCCCTGGATCATACCGCCGCCCTGCTGGGCTACATCAACGGCGTGTTGGACGACGAGTCGGACGACCTCATCGACGACAGTCTGCTGTACGCCTATTTTGTGGACTGTCTGGCCGCGCTGTCGGACGTCGGGCAGACCGAGCCGGGCCGGGTGACCCAGGCCATCGACGAGGTGACCGCCGGGTTCCAAAGCCCCAACCCCATCGCCTCCCGTCGGCTGAGGCTCGTGCTGGAAATCATGCTGACCGCCTATGAGTCGCTTCAGGTCAAGCAGCGGGCGCTGGCGCTGTTTGCCCAAATGGAGGCCGAGTAATTAAAAAGCCTGCGCGTTTGATTTTATCTGAAACGAGGAGGGATCACCATGGCGGATTGGTGGAACGCACTGAGCGGTTTGGAGCGATTTTTCGCGCTGACGGCCATTCCGGCCACCCTGCTGCTGCTCATCCAGACCGTGCTGCTGCTCTTTGGCCTGGGCGGTCACGGCCAGGACGACGTGAGCGCCGACCACGACGGCGACGGCTTGGATCAGGACGGCGGCCAGGGCTGGGAACAAGAGCATTCTGTCGGCGAGCACGACGGCCACGACCACGGCGAAATCCACGACGCCGGTCTGCGCATGTTCACCGTGAGAGGGTTTGTGGCCTTCTTCAGCGTCTTTGGCTGGTGCGGCCTTGTCTGCCTCCAAGGGGGGCTGAGCCCCCAGGTCAGTCTGCTCATCTCCTTCGCCGCGGGGCTTGTGTCCATGCTGGCCATCGCGCTGATCATAAAGGCGGCCATGAAGCTGCAAATCAACGGGACGCTGGACTTGGCCAACGCCGTCGGCCAATCGGCCTCGGTCTATATGCGGGTGCCCGCCGGACGCGCCGGGCGGGGCAAGGTCAACCTGACGGTGCAGGAGCGGTACATCGAAGCCGACGCCGTCACCGACGAAGCGGCCGACCTCATGCCGGGCCGGGAGGTGGCGGTGGTGGGGCTGTTGGGGGGAAATGCGCTGTTGGTTACGCGGTTGATTGACAATTGACAATTGTTCCCTGTTTTTTGCGACTACATTTTTTTGAGGAGGGTTTTTTTATGCCTTATGAGGTGATTCTGGTCAGCGTGGCTGTTGTGCTGCTGTTCTCTCTGCTTCTGTTGCTGCTCAACCGCTACAAGAAGTGCCCCGCCGACAAGATCCTGGTCATTTACGGCAACGTCGGCACCAACAAGGACGGCACCACCCGTCCGGCCCGCTGTATCCACGGCGGCGCGGCCTTTATCTGGCCGGTGGTGCAGGCCCACGAGTTTCTCGACCTGACGCCCCTGTCCATCAGCGTGGACCTGAAAAACGCCCTGTCCAAGCAGAACATCCGCATCGACGTGCCCTCCCGGTTCACGGTGGGCATCTCCACCGAGTCGGGCATCATGCAAAACGCCGCCGAGCGCCTGTTGGGCCTCAAGATGGTGGAGGTGCAGGAGCTGGCCAAGGACATCATCTTCGGCCAGCTGCGTCTGGTCATCGCCACCATGGACATCGAGGAGATCAACACCGACCGGGATAAATTCCTGGAAGCCGTCTCCCGCAACGTGGAGACCGAGCTTCGCAAGATCGGCCTGCGGCTGATCAACGTCAACGTGACCGACATCAACGACGAGTCCGGCTACATCGTGGCCCTGGGCCGGGAAGCCGCCGCCAAAGCCATCAACGACGCCAAAAAGTCGGTGGCCGAGCGCGACCGGGAGGGCTCCATCGGCGAGGCCAACGCCCGCCGGGACCAGCGCATCAGCGTAGCGGCGGCCGATTCGGCGGCCATCGAGGGCGAAAACACGGCCAAAATGCAAATCGCCGCCTCCAGCGCCCAGTTGCGTGAAAAACAGGCCGAGGCCCTCAAAATCGCCGTATCCGCCGAAAAAATCCAGGAGGCCCAAGCCCAGGAGGCCTCCTACGCCGCCCAACAGATCGCCGAGGTCGCCCGCGCCCTCAAGGAGAAGGCCACCCTCGAGGCCGACGTCATTGTGGACACCGAAATCAAAAAACGCCGCATGGAGCTGGAGGCCGAGGCCGACGCCGAGCAGACCCGCCGCCGCGCCCGGGGCGACGCCGACGCCATCTTTGCCCGCATGGAGGCCGAAGCCCGGGGTACCCAGGAAATCCTCACCCGGCAGGCCGACGGTCTGTCCCGCATCGTGGCCGCCGCGGGGGGCGATCCCAGCAGCGCCCTGCGCCTCATGCTGGCCGACAAGATGGAGGAGCTCATCCGCATTCAGGTGGATGCCATCAAGAACATCAAGTTCGACAAGATCACGGTCTGGGACGGCGGCGCCGGCGGTCAAAACGGCCAGACCGGCACGGCGGGGTTTCTCTCCGGCCTCATGAAGTCCCTGCCCCCCATGAACGAGCTGTTCGGCATGGCCGGGATGCAGCTGCCTGAATTTTTGGGGAAGTCGGCCGAGGCGGCCGCGCCTGTCTCGGCGGCGGCTCCGGAGGGTGCGGCCCAGGCGTAACGCGGGTCGCCTTCCGCTGAAATATGTCTTTATATTTCCGTGCCAAATGCGCGGAGGGTGTCGCTGCCTCAGGAGGCAGCGACACCCTGTTTTTGGGGGGATTCGCCGGGAAAATTAGGGCGGCCCCCCGGACTTGTTTCGCCCCAAAATTTGTGATATACTACTCCTCGGCGGCGCGAAACGCGGGCCGTCGGCAGCGGTTTTCTTTCATGCGAGTGGGACAAGCCTTAAAAACAGGTTGGAAAACTTGGGGGAAGAAGCATGACTTTTTTTAATGTGATCTCGCTGCTGGGCGGACTGGGTATGTTCCTGTACGGCATGTCTGTTATGGGTTCCAGCCTGGAAAAAGTCGCGGGTGGGAAGGCGGAGGGCCTCCTGCACCGCTTGACCTCCTCCCCTCTCAAGGGCGTTCTGCTTGGCACGATCATCACGTCGGTCATCCAATCCTCCTCGGCGACCACGGTCATTGTCATCGGCCTGGTCAACAGCGGTCTCATGGCTTTTGCCCAGTCGGTCGCCGTGATCATGGGGGCCAACATCGGCACCACCGTCACCGGTCAAATCATCCGCCTGTCCGACCTGGACGGGGAGAGCCTCCTGCTCCAGTTGGTCAAACCGAGTACGTTAGCCCCCGCCGCCATCCTGGTCGGGGTTATTTTCTTTCTCTTCTGCAAGGCGACCAAAAAGCGGAATGTGGGGCACATCCTGCTGGGGTTCGGCATTCTCTTCACCGGGATGCTGGCCATGGAGGCGGCGGTCGTCCCCCTGCGGGACGCCCCCTGGTTCGCGCAACTGTTCTCCGGTCTGCAAAACCCGATTCTGGGCTTGCTGGCCGGTTTTGTGGTCACCTCCATTATCCAGTCCTCGTCGGCCTCCCTCGGCATTTTGCAGGCGCTGACGGTCACCGGCGTCGTCTCCTGGGGCAGCGCCATTCCCATCATCCTGGGGCAGAACATCGGCACCTGTATCACCGGGGTGCTGGCCTCCATCGGCGCGTCCCGGGCGGCCAAGCGGGTGGCCTACAGCCATGTCTTCTTCAACGTACTGGGCACCGGGCTGTTCCTTGTCCTGATTTATGGCTTCCGGGCCCTTTTCGGCGCGCCCTTCTGGGGGGACGCGGTGGATATGGGCGGCATCGCCAATTTCCACACCGTCTTCAACATCGGCACCACGCTGATCCTGCTGCCCTGCCGGAACCTCTTTGTCCGCCTGTGCAACCGGCTGATTCCGGAGCGCCGTGAAGAGACCCACCCCGAGCTGGCCGAGGTCGTGCTGGACACCCGGCTTTACGCCAGCCCCGCCATGGCCATCGCCCAGGCCCACGCGGCCGTGGTGCAAATGGCCGGGCTGGCCCGCCTCATCCAGCGCAGCGCCATCGCCATCATGTTGGGAGAGGTGCCCGCCGAAGCGGTGAAGCTGGCCACCAAACGGGAGGAACTCACCGACCGGCTGGAGGTGTCCGTCACCAACTATTTGGTGGGCATCGCCCGGTTGGATCTGAGCGAACAAGAGAGCCGTCGAACCGCCGATCTGCTCGCCTTTGTCAGCGAGTTTGAACGCATCGGCGATCGTTCGGTGAACGTCATGGAGCGCAACGGCGAGGTGCGAGACAAGGACCTCGTCTTTTCCGAGACGGCCCGTCAGTCCTTCGACCTGCTCGACCGGGCGTTGGGCGAGGTGTGCGACCTGGCCATCGAGGCTTTTTCCAACGGCGACCTGATGTCGGCGGTCAAGGTGGAGCCCCTGGAGCAGACCATCGACCGCATCTGCGACGCCGCACGCACCAGGCACATCGCCCGGCTGAAGGAGGGCCTTTGCAGCATCGAGGCGGGGGTTGTCTTTTTGGAGGTTCTCAACAACTACGAGCGCATCTCGGATCACTGCTCCAACGTGGCCGCCCGGCTCATCAGCAACAGCGAGGCCGTCCCCGACCCGCACACGCTGCTGCGCCGTCTCCACGAGGGGCAGGAGGAACCTTACGCCAAGCTGGCCGAATACTATGGGGAAAAATATACGCTGCCCTCCGAATGAGCCGCTGATTCCAAGCAGGCGCGAGGGACACGAGAGGAGGCGCGGTTATGACCGCCGAGATCATCGCGGTGGGCACCGAACTGTTGCTGGGCAACATCGCCAACACGGACGCCCGGGACATCTCCCAGCATTTGAGCGCGTTGGGCATCAACGTCTATTTCCACACGGTGGTGGGGGACAACCCCGCCCGGCTGCGGGAGGCCGTCGCCATCGCCCGGAACCGGGCCGACATCCTCATCACCACCGGCGGCCTGGGGCCGACCTATGACGACCTGACCAAGCAGACGGTGGCCGCCTGTTTCGGGCTCCCGTTGGCGCGGCACGAGGAGACCTGGACGCGGATCCAAAACTGGTTCCGCGAGGTGGGGCGGCCGCTGACCCCCAACAACGAGCAACAGGCCATGCTGCCCGAGGGGTGTACCATTTTTCAAAACGACTGGGGCACCGCGCCGGGCTGCGCCTTCGAGGCGGCGGGCAAACATGTGCTCATGCTGCCCGGCCCGCCCCGGGAATGTCTGTCCATGTTTGAACACTGCGCCGTGCCCTATTTGCGCCGTCTGTCCGGGGTCTGTCTGGTCTCCCGGCAGGTGCGCATTTTCGGCATGGGGGAATCGGCGGTGGAGGACAAACTGCGGGCCTTCATGCTGTCCCAGCAAAACCCCACCGTCGCCCCTTACGCCAAGGAGAGCGAGGTCATGCTCCGGGTGACCGCCCAGGCCGACACCCCCGAGCAGGCCTTTGCCCTGACGGAGCCTGCGGTGGCCGAAATTCGCCGGGTCTTGGGCGGCGTGGTGTACGGCGTTGACGTGGACTCTTTGGCGGATCGGGTGGCGGCCCTTCTCGTGTCGCGGGGGCGCACCCTGGCGCTGGCCGAATCCTGCACCGGCGGCCTGATCTCCAAGCGCATGACCGACGTGCCCGGTGTGTCCCGGGTCTACAAGGGCGGTGTGTGCGTCTACGCCCCCGAAACCAAAACCGCCTTGTTGGGTGTCCCCGAGGCGCTGTTGGCCGCCCACGGGGCTGTCAGCGAGCCGGTGGCGCGGGCCATGGCCGAAGGGGCTCTCACCCGCCTGGGCGCCGATTTCGCGCTGGGTGTCACCGGCTTGGCCGGCCCCGCGGGGGACGGCTCGGCCCACCCCCCGGGCACGGTGTTTATCGCCCTGGCCGAACGGGGCGCCCCCACCATCTGCCAGCTCCTGCGCCTGGGCGCCGACCGCACTCGTGTGCGGGCCGTGTCGGCCAGCCACGCCCTCGACATGCTCCGGCG
>JAITQI010000104.1 GCA_031289065.1 Oscillospiraceae bacterium | reverse complement strand
TTGCACAAGCTGCAAAAAGGGCTGCGTCTGCCCGCCCGGCACCACCCTCAAATGCACCGACCGCCGCCAAATCCCCGGCAGCGTTGCCTTTGTCCCCCCGGTGGCCGGGCTGATTCTGGCGGCGGAAGTGGTCAAGGACTTGACGTCGCCGGAGCCCGGAGAACAAAAAACGACCACGGAGAGGTAGGGTAAAATGAAAACATTTTTCGCGCTGATCCGGCAGAACGACATCAAATACGTCCGGTTCTTCCTGTTTTACCTGGCCGCCGCTCTGGCCATCGCCCTGTGCACCGTGTTCGCGGCGCGGGTGACGGGGTCCATGGGGCAGGCGGCTCAGACAGCGGCCCAAACGGCGGGGGAGACCGCGGTTCTTGTGGGGCTCCTGCTGGCCCTGGCGGGCTTTACGGGGGCCAAGGTGGTGTTCAGCGCGGCGGCCACCCTATTTTCCAAGCGGTATATCGGCAAAACCGAGTACAAAATGCGCCGCCGCTTCGCCGCGTATCTGGCCTACATCTCCTATCGGGACTTCAGCCAAAAAAACAGCGGCGAAACCCTGTCGCTGTACACCGGCGACCTGCCCGGCGCGGCCTCCTTTCTCACCGCCTTTCCCTTCAGCCAGGCCACCCAGCTGACCGCCCTGGCGGTCTCCGCCGTCTTCCTGGCCCTCATCGACCCCCTGCTCACCCTGATCTACTTTGTCATGTTCCCGCCGGTGATCTTCATCCAGGCCCTGATCTCCAAGCCCCTGGGCGCCAGGGCGATGGAGCGTTCCACCCGGCGCGCGGCCTTCAACGCCGTGGTCAACGACGCCCTGCAAAACCCCGGGGCCATCGTGGCCTATTCCCTGGAGGGGGCCATGGAGCGCCGCTTTCAAACGGCTTACGACAAATACTTCGAGGCCGGTATGGGCTTCGCCCGGGCGATGGTGCGGCTGGCGGGCAGCGGCGTTGTCCTCGCCTTTCTGCCCAGCCTGGTGATGACCCTCGTCGCCGGTGCCCGAGCGGCCTCCGGCGCCATGACCGTCGCGGACTTCATCGCCTTCACCACCATCGCCGACGCCTCCGGAAGCTGGCTGGTCATGCTGGGGCAGGACCTCAGCACGATGCGCCAAGGCGCGGCCCAAGGTCGGCGTCTGCTGGAGAGCACAGCCGAACCCCATGAGCCCCTGGACACGGCGGAACCGACGCCGGACGCGGCGCGGGCGACGGGGGAGACGGCGGCCCTCCGCTTTGACGGCGTCACCTTTGGCTACACCGAGGAGCAGCCCGTACTGCGAGGGCTCAGCTTCACCGTGCCCGTCGGCGTCCGGGCGGCGGTGGTCGGCCCCAGCGGCTGCGGCAAAAGCACGGTGATGAAACTGCTGCTGGGCCTCTACGAACCCCAGGGCGGCGCCATCCGGATCGGGGGGAGCGACCTCAGGGACTTGGGCAAAAAAGCCCTGCGGTCCCAAGTGTCCTACGTCCCACAGGACTGCTTCCTGCTGCCGGTCTCCCTCCGGGAGAACATCCAGGGCACCTGGCCGCACGACCCCGTCAAACTGGAAATGGTCTGCCGTGACGCCGGGATTTGGGACTACATACAGTCCCTGCCGCAAGGGTTTGACACGGTGCTGGGGGAGGCGGCGCAGACCCTGTCCGGCGGGCAGCGTCAGCGCATCGCCATGGCCCGGGCTTTCTACCGGGACGCGCCGGTGATCCTCATGGACGAGGCCACTTCGGCCCTAGACCCGGTGACCGAACAGGCGGTGCTGGACGCGTTTTACCGGGTGACGGCGGGCCGAACGGCGCTGGTGGTGGCCCACCGCCCCGCCGCCGTCACGGCCTGCGACCTCATTCTGGTGCTGGACGGCGGTCAGGTCGCCGAAACGGGCACCCACGAACAACTGATGGCGCGGGGCGGGATATACGCCGCGCTGTTCAAGGAGGGGCAACATGAAAACGTCGTCTGAGGTGTCCCGCTGGTCGGTCTTTTCCTTTGTCCTGCGCTTTGCCCGCCCCACGTTCCCCACATACCTGCCGGGGCTTATTCTTTACAGCGCCCAGGGCTTCGTCTTCCCGCTGGTCACTTCTTTTTTCATCAGCCTGGTCACGGCGGCCCTGCTGGCGTCGGACGTCTCCGGGGTATGGCGGGCCGGGGGGCTGACGCTGGCCGCCATGTTCGGCGTGATGCTGATGGTATTGGTGGGCACCTATCTCTACGTCCGCAGTCTGATGAAGTCCGAATGGGAACTCAAGCGGCGCATATTCCGGGCCTTCCTGCGCCAGAGCTTGGAGCGCCGCCAATCCTCCCACTCGGGGGAGGGGGTCGCCGCCCTCAACACCGACGCCGACATGGCGGGGCAGCTGTACGGCGACGTGCTGGCCGGGGTATTGTCCTGCGTGATTGCCACGGTTTTTTCGGCCCTAACCCTCTTTTGGGTGGATTGGCGCATGGGGTTTCTGTCGGTGGGCATCGGCCTGCTGGCGCTGCTGGCCCAGACCAAACTGGCCCGACCCCTGGCGGTGTTGGGCAAGGAGCAACTGGAGGCCAACGCCGAGGCGGTCAAGGGGATTTCCAACCTGCTGTCCGGCGGGCTTGTCCTGCGGGCGTTCTCCTTACAAGACAAGGCGCTTGTCTCCTTCGACCGGGACAATGAGCGGCAACTAAAAATCTCCTTCCGGGGGGCCTTCGTCGCCATGTGGCAGGACATGTTCACCACCGTGCAGGGGCTTCTCACCGTGTCGGGGGTGTTTGCCGTGGGAGCGGTGCTGGTGGCCGGGGGCACGCTGACCCTCCCGGCGCTGATGATGATCCCCACCCTGTGCGCCGCACTGGTGGGCGGCCTGTCCGCGGTGGGCGGCGCCTGGGCCAACCTGCAGGCCCGTCTCGAGGCCGGGCGGCGAATTCACACCCTGATGGGCGGCCGGGCGGGCCTGTCCGCCTTGGACACCCTCCCGGATGAAAACGGGGGAGACGCCTGGGCGGGCGGCTATGCGCTGTCGGCCCGCGGCCTGGACTTTCAGTACGAGGGCGGCGACGCCCCCGCCCTCACGGGGATCAACCTCACCATCCGAGAAAACGAGACGGTGGCCTTTGTCGGCCCGTCGGGGGGCGGCAAATCCACCCTGCTTCGAGTGTTGGTGGGGCTGTACGAACGCGACCGTCTGGGCCTGCGGGTGGGGAACCTCGCCTATGACCGGGCGGGGCTTGCCCGCTGGCGGCAGGCCTTCGCCTATGTGGATCAG
>JAITQI010000103.1 GCA_031289065.1 Oscillospiraceae bacterium | reverse complement strand
AAACGCGCCACCCGAGAATATAATATACACAATATATAAAATTAGTATGTTACAAAAGGACGCCCGACGCGCCCTTTGAAAGGAAGTTACGATGAGCCATTACAAGCGCATCGAGTCCGCCCTCGTCCATGGGGGGCTGTACGGCGACCCGCACACCGGCGCGGTCAACACCCCCATCTACCAGACCTCCACCTATGAACAGGACGGACTGGGCAAAACCCGCGCCGGCTGGGAATATTCCCGCACCGGAAACCCCACCCGCGCAGCCCTGGAAGCCCTGATCGCCGAGCTGGAACAGGGCAGCCACGGGTTCGCCTTCGCCTCCGGCCTGGCGGCCATCGCGGCCGTCCTCCATCTCTTCCAAAGCGGCGACAGCGTGGTGATTTCCAGCAACGTCTACGGCGGCACCTTCCGCATCCTCGACAAGGTCTTCAAACAGTATGGCCTGTCCCACGTTATTGCGGATACCGCCGACCTGGACGCGGTGGAACGGGCCTTCACCCCCGACGTGAAAGCGATCCTCATCGAGTCCCCCGCCAACCCCCTGCTCACCGTGACCGACATCGCCGCCGTCGCCCAAATCGCGAAACGCCACGGGGCGCTCACCATCGTGGACAACACCTTCATGACCCCCTACCTCCAGCGCCCCCTGACCCTGGGCGCGGACATCGCGGTGCACTCGGCCACAAAGTATTTGGGCGGGCACAGCGACCTGCTGGCGGGGCTTGTGGCGGTGAAAACGCCGGAACTGGCCGACAGAATCCACTTCATCCAAAACGCCGTCGGGGCGATTCTGCCCCCCTCAGACGCCTTTTTGCTCATCCGCAGCATCAAGACGCTGGGCGTCCGCATGGACAGGCACGTGGCCAACGCCGAAACAATCGCCGCCCGCCTCCAAGGGCACGGGGCGGTGGCCCGCCTCTTCTACCCGGGGCTGCCGCGGGGGCCGGGGTACGCGGTGCAGCAAAAGCAGGCCCGAAACGGAGGGGCCATGATCAGCTTTGAACTCACCGAAACATACGGCGTGGGCCGCTTTTTTGAGGCCCTGGGCCTTGTCGCCCTGGCCGAGAGCTTGGGCGGGGTGGAGAGCCTGGCCTGTCACCCGGCGACCATGACCCACGCCGCCATCCCCAAGGAAATCCGCGACGGGGTGGGCATCACCGAAAACCTGATCCGCCTGTCGGTGGGCATCGAAAACGTCGAAGACATCTGGGAGGACCTCTCCCAGGCGATTGAGGGGGCGCGGGGATAATGCTGTATAACGACACACGGGCCCTGATCGGCGACACGCCGCTGGTGCGCCTGGGCCGTTCCGGGTTCCCGGCGGGCCTGGACGTCTACGCCAAGCTGGAGCTCTGGAATCCGGGCGGCAGCGTCAAGGACAGAATCGGCCTGACCATGATCGAGGAGGCGGAACGGAGCGGCCGCCTTGTGCCCGGAGGGGCCATCGTGGAGGGCACGGCGGGCAACACCGGCCTGGGCGTCGCCTTTGCCGCCCTGGGCCGGGGCTATCGGCTGATCATGGTGGTGCCAACCAAGTTTTCCGCCGAAAAGCAGGCGCTCCTCAAAGCGCTGGGCGCGGAGGTGGTCAACACGCCCCGGGAAGAGGGGATGCTGGGCGCGGCGCGGAAAGCGGAGGAACTGCGCCAATCCATCCCCGGCGCCGTCTCCCTGGAACAGTTCCGGAATCCGGCCAACCCCCGAGCCCATTACGAAACCACCGGGCCGGAAATCTGGCGCGATTTGGCGGGGCGGGTGGACGCCGTGGTGGCCGGCGCGGGTAGCGGCGGCACCTATACCGGCGTGCTGCGCTTCCTCAAAGAACAAAACCCCGCCGTCCGCGGCGTCCTGGCCGACCCCATCGGGTCCACCATGGGCGACAGGGGTTCCGAGAGCGGCGTCCACAGCGACTACGACATCGAGGGCATCGGCAACGACTTTATCCCCGACACCATGGACATGAGCCTGGTGGACGACGTGATCAAGGTCGGCGACAGCGAAGCCCTCCGGGAGGCGCGGCTGCTGGCGGCCAACGAGGGCATTTTTGCCGGCAGCTCCTCCGGCGCGGCCATGGCGGCGGTGCGCAAGCTGGCCGAAACCATGTCCGCCGGTTCGATTGTCACCATTTTCCCGGACAGGGGCGAACGATATTTCAGCAAGGGCCTGTATCTGTAACGGGATCGAAAAATTTCCGCCAAAGCCCTTGACAGGGTCGGGGATCTATGATATATAATACATATCAAATATATATGTTTACAGAAAGGAGAATCCGCCATGAACAGCCTTACAGCCGCGAACACCATGACAAAGAGCTGCGCGTCAGCTATGTGCGCGACGCGCTGTAGTTGTCGCGCCTGTCTGCGCTGTCCGCCGCCGCCCCTGTGAATGTTTCGTCTGTGAATGGGCACAGTCCGAAAATTCCGGGCCGTGCTCTTTTTTTGTCCCGAAGGGCCGCGTCGGAGGGTCGATTATGATTGAACTCAAAAATCTCAGCAAGACCTTCCAGGCGGACACCGGCCACGTGGAAGCGGTCAGGGACGTAAACCTCCGGGTGGAGCAAGGGGAGATCCACGGCGTCATCGGCTTTTCCGGGGCGGGCAAGTCCACCCTGGTGCGATGCATCAACCTGCTGGAGCGCCCCACCGCCGGGCAGGTGTTCCTGGACGGGGTGGAGCTGACCGCCCTCTCCGGCAAGGCGTTGCGGCAGACCCGCAAGAAGATCGGGATGATTTTCCAGCAGTTCAACCTCTTCGCCTCCCGAACCGTCTGGCAGAACATCGCCTACCCACTGCGGGGCAGCGGTTTGACAAAAAAGCGGATCCAGGAAAAGGTGCAAGAGCTTCTCGACCTGGTGGACTTGGGGGACAAGGAGAACGTCTACCCCACCCAGTTGTCCGGCGGGCAGAAGCAGCGGGTGGCCATCGCCCGGGCGCTGGCCAACGACCCCCGCCTCCTGCTCTGCGACGAGGCCACCAGCGCCCTGGACCCCCAAACCACCCAGTCCATCCTCCAGCGGCTCAAAAAACTCA
>JAITQI010000076.1 GCA_031289065.1 Oscillospiraceae bacterium | reverse complement strand
ATCGCTTTCAAGTGGCCGACCGGCAGCGAGGCCTGTGCCGTTTGGCGGCGGAACAGGCGCTGGCGGTTCAGAACACGCTGGGCCCGAACGATATATGTCTATATGTGGGCATTCCCTTTTGCCCCACCCGGTGCGCCTATTGCAGCTTTGTCAGCCACGCGGTGGACAAGGCGGGGCACCTGCTGCCGCCCTTTTTGGCCGCCCTGGCCCGGGAGATGGAGGCCGTGGGGCGGCTGGTGTCTTCCCTGGGCTTGCGGCCGGTGAGCGTATACATCGGCGGCGGCACGCCGACCACCCTCTCCCCCCCCCAATTGGACGACATGCTGGCGGCGCTGGCGCGCCATTTTGACCTGTCGGCCCTGCGGGAATACACCGTGGAGGCCGGGCGGCCGGACACGGTGTCGGCGGACAAGCTGGACGTCTTGGCCCGCCGGGGGGGCACCCGGGTGAGCGTCAACCCCCAGTCCATGCAGGACGCGGTGCTGGCCGCCGCCGGACGGCCCCACACGGCCCAGGATGTGCTGGACGCCTTCGCGCTGGCCCGGGGGGCCGGGCTGGCGGTGAACATGGATCTCATCGCCGGGCTTCCGGGGGACACGCCGGACGGGTTTCGGAACTCCTTGGAACGGGTGCTGGCCCTGCGGCCGGAAAACGTCACGATACACACCCTGGCGCACAAGCGGGGTTCCCGTCTGACGCTGGAGGGGATGCCCGTCTGTCCGCCGACGCAGGTGGAGGCTATGCTGGGCGACGGGTATGATCGGCTTGACGGGGCGGGGTACGGGTGCTATTACCTCTACCGCCAGAAGTACATGGCCGGGCAGTTTGAGAACACCGGCTGGGCCAAACCGGGCTGTGAAAACCTCTACAATGTCTGCATGATGGAGGAGCTGCGCACCGTGTTGGCCCTGGGGGGCGGCGGCGTGAGTAAGGTGATCGACTTTACACATATGCGGGTGGAACGGGTTTTCAACCCCAAGTATCCCTATGAGTACCTGGACAGGCTGGACGAAGTGATAGCGCGCAAGAAGAATTTATACGAAATGTTGAAAATCGCGAATAAATAATATACTGGGAGTTTTCAAATGGCGGATTGTGATTTTTATGAGATCAACCGGCGGGCGCGGGAAGACCCGGCCGAATTTGTCGCGGAATGCGACCGGCTGTACGCCATGCATGTGGAGGCCGCCGCCGTCCGGCTGACCGACGGGGTGGATAGCAGCCGCATCGTGCTTTTGTCCGGCCCGTCCGGCTCGGGCAAGACCACGACGGCCAAGCTGCTGCGATTGCGGCTGGCCCGGCACGGTGTGCGCAGCCATGTCATCTCCTTGGACGACTACTACCGCACGGTGGATTTGGAGACACATCCCCGGGACGAGGAGGGCGGCATCGACTTCGAGAATCCCGACTTGCTGGACATTCCCCTGCTGACCGCCCATTTCGCCGAGCTGGCCGAGGGGCGGGAGATTTTGGTGCCCAAATTTGACTTCCCCAACCAGTGCCGGGATATGAGCCGGGCGGTTCCCCTGCGGCTGGGGGCCAATGAGATCGCCATTTTTGAAGGCATCCACGCCCTCAACCCCATCCTGTCGGGGCCGATCGGCGACCGGGCGCGGAAGCTGTATGTCAGCGCCCGCTCCAACATCCTCAAGGATGGGGCGCTGTTTTTCAAGGGCACCTGGGTTCGTCTGGCCCGACGCCTGATCCGGGACGAAAAGTTTCGGGGTACCCCGGCGACCTATACCCTCACCCTGTGGGCCAATGTGCGTCGGGGGGAAAAGCGGTACATCTCCCCCTTCAAAAACAGCGCCGACATCATCATCGACTCCTTTTTCCCCTATGAGGTCTGCGCCCTGCGGCCCCACGCGCTGAAGGTCTTCGAGACCATCCCGGAAAACTGCCCTCGCCGGGAGGAGCTGTCCGGCATCCATGAGCGCCTGGAGGCCTTCGAGGGCTTGAGCGAAACGCATTTGGCCCATGACGCCTTGCTGCGGGAGTTTATCGGCGGCGGGAGCATAGAATACTAATACGGGTTTTGAAAGGATGGTCAGGTATGTCACAGGATACGCGGGAATTTTTGGAGAAGCTGAAGTCCACGGTGGGGGTGGCCGGAGAGTTGGCCCAGCAGGGGTTGGACGCCGCCGGGAAGGCCGCCGTCGAGGCGTGGGACACGGCCAAGCTGCGTTGGAAAAAGGCCGAAGTCCAGGGGGACGTGCAGCGGCTGTACCGTGAGGTGGGCCGACTGATCTACAAGGCCCATACGGACAAAGAGGCCCAGACCGACGGCCTGGACGACCTGTTTGCCGCGTTGGACGAAAAGACGGCCCAGGTCGAGGCGTACAAACAGGAACTCCGGGCGCGCCGGGGAGAGGCGCTGTGCACCACCTGCGGGGCGAAGATCGGCGACGGGGACGCTTTCTGCCGCCGTTGCGGCGAGAAAATCAAGCCCAAAACGGAGGAGACGACCGGTGACGGCGGCGGGGTTTGACCGGGCCGACCGGGCGGCCTCGGCGCTTCGGGCGCGGTTGGGGGATTTTGTCCCCGAAGCGCTGCTGGTGCTGGGCTCCGGACTGGGGTATTTGGCCGACGAGGTGAAGGACGCCCTGCCCGTGCCCTATGACGCCCTGCCCGGCTTCCCGGTGTCCACCGCGCCGGGGCACATGGGGCGGTTTGTTTTCGGCGAGCTGGCCGGACGGCGGGTCATGGTCATGCAGGGCCGGTTCCACGGGTACGAGGGCTACGGCATGGACGAGGTGGCGCTGCCGCTTTACACGGCGGCCCGACTGGGGGCTTCGGCCATGCTTGTGACCAACGCGGCGGGGGCGGTGAACACCGTCTTTTCGCCGGGGGACATCATGCTGATCACCGACCACCTCAAGCTCTTTGGAGACAGTCCCCTGCGCGGCCCCAACCCGCCGGGGCATGACCGTTTCCCCGACATGACGTTTTGCTACACGCCCGCTTTGCTGACGGTTGCGCGGCAGGCGGCCGACGCGCTGGGGATTCCTCTGCGGGAGGGGGTCTATATGTACTTTCCCGGCCCGCAATACGAGACCCCGGCCGAGATTCGCGCCGCCCGGGCGCTGGGGGCCGACGCGGTGGGCATGTCCACCGTGCCGGAGGTTATCGCCGCCCGCCACGCCGGGTTGGATGTATTGGGGTTTTCCTTGCTGTGCAATATGGCCGCCGGGGTGTCGGGCCAGCCGCTGAGCGAGGGGGAGGTACTGGACGCCGCCGCGGCGGCTCGTCCGGTCTTCTCCCGGTTGGTTTTGCGGTGTTTGGCGCAGGTATAGGAAGGATAAAAATCAATCGGGGCCGCGCTTGTTGCGCGGCCCTGATTTGTTGTGGGCGATTCCCTTATAATTTTCCCGAACCTCCGTATACTAAGGGCTCGGAGGGGATGTGTATGAAGAAATTTCTGTCTTTGGCGAGCGCTTTTATGTTGCTGTGGTATGCCGCGCCGGGGGCTTATGGGGATTACGACAGCCTGTCTTACCTCTACGCGGGGGACACCGCTATCTATCTGAACAATGTGGGACGCACCAAGGACAGCCTCACCGGCGTGTGCCCCGACTATTTCGAGGTGGACGCCGCCGGGGGGCTGAAGCTCACCCGGCCGGTGGATCCGCTGTTCATCGACGCGATGCACGCCCGGGGTATCGCCGTGACCCCCTTCGTCAGCAACCACTGGAACCGGGACAACGGCCGCGCCGCGCTGCGCAACCGTGAGGCGCTGTCCGACGCGCTGGCGGCGCGGGTGCGGGAAGACCGGCTGGACGGGA
>JAITQI010000075.1 GCA_031289065.1 Oscillospiraceae bacterium | reverse complement strand
CCGAGGGCCGTGCGGACATCAGCATCGAAAAGCCCGGCTTAAACACCGCCTACGCCGACATGGACGGCCACCCCGCCTGTTACGCCGCCCAGAAGCTGAGGGAAGAGGGACTCTTCGTCGGCGAACAGGTGGGCGGCGTCTACTATTTCGACCCGGACAGGGCGGTCACCCGGGGGGAATTCATGGCCATGGCGCTATCCCTGACCGGCCAAGCAGGCGACCTCACCCCGGTGGTCAAAACCGGCCTCAGTGACGACGCCGCCACACCCGCCTGGCTTAAGCCCTACGCCGCTGCCGCCCTGGAGGCCGGCATCCTGACCGGCGTGGGCGCTCCCGACGGTGGACGGCAGCTGCGGGCCTCACAGGAGGTCACCCGGGCCGAGGCGGTCGTCATGCTCAACAACGCCCTGGGCACCGCCGACGCCAGCGCCCTCATCCCCGCCGACTGGGCCGCCGCCCCGGTCTGGGCCCAGCAGGCCGCCATCAACATGCAGTCCGCCGGGGTCATCGACGTGTTTTATGACGGTACCCTGCGCATGTCCGAAACCGTCACCCGGGCCGACGCCGCCGAAATGCTCCTCACCGCCCTGAACATCAAAAAAGCCGCCGAACCCAACAAGGGTCTCCTCAGCTGGGTCTTCGGCTGATATAAACGCATAACCAGCACAAAAGGGAGCCTAAAGGCTCCCTTTTGTGCTGGTATACTGTACTACAGCTGAAAATCCTTATCCGTGTAATTTTTCCGCAGGCGCACCGGTTTGGGCGGCACCCGTTTGAAAGGATCGTACCGAAAACTGCGGCAACAGGAGGCCGCGTCCACCACGCCGTGGCGGAGGCAGCCCAACTCGTCGCGCTTTTCCAGGGGCACGCTGTGGCAGCAGTAAAGGCAACGCGGGTCAATGTTTTCCCGGAATAGGGACACGGCAACCCCTCCAACAGATTTTCTTGCCCCTATTATCCCCAAAAACAACCAAAATGTCAAGTGCTACAGCCAAGAACTTCTCATTCTCGTCCTCCGTCCGATCTCCGCTGACCGCTCACGGCTGCCCATCGCTTTCCACGTCGCCCCCAGGAAGAACAGCCAAACCCCCAGCGTCACAAGGAGTGCGACCCCCAGGGTGCTGTGGAAATCCACCCGGGCCAGCGCCCCCACCTGGGCGGCCAGATACGCCGACACCGGCTGATTCAGCCCGAACAGCCGGGCCATCAGAAGGGTGTACCCCGCCGAAATGCCCGCGTGGAGCACCTTGCCCGCCACATAGGTCCACGCCTTCAACCCGCTCTCCCCAATGAAGGACAACACCTGACAGTGTACCGACAGCCCGGCCCAGCCCAGCATGAAGGCCGCCATGGACAGCTGCCCGCTCAGGGCGGCGGACGACCCCTGGAGGCTCCAGAGGCCGGAGGTGATCTCCAGCAGGCCGGTCAGCATCTGCTGGGCCGCTTCGGCGGTCAGCCCGAAGGGCGCGAACAGAAACCCCAGCCCCTCGGCCAGCGCGGGCAGAATCCCGGACAAAAACAGCAGCTTGACCGCCACCGTGAAGAAAATCACAAAGGCGCAGATGGACAGCGCCGACCGAAACGCGCCCCCTACCGACCGGACAAACGCCCGGGCCAGTCCCACGCTCTCGGGCGGCGGGGAGACCCCGGACGGCGCGGCCTGTCCCCCCCCGGGCGCGTCCCGTTTATAGAACCGAAACAGGAAACCCACCGTCAGCGAGGCCGCCGTGTGGGCCAGATAGAGGGTCAGCCCGGCACGGCTGTCGGCGAAAATACCCACCCCCACCGCCCCCAGGATAAACGCCGGGCCGGAGTTGTTGCAAAAACTCAAAAGCCGCTCGGCCTCGGTCTCGGAACATAGGCCCTTTTGGTACAGGGCGATGGCCGTCTTGGCCCCCACCGGATACCCCCCCAGAAACCCCAGGGCCACCGCCGAAGCGCAGGCCCCGTTCAACCGGAACACCGGCCGCATGACCCCCTCCAGCCGCCGCCCCGCATAGGCCGCGTACCCCATCTCCACCAGCAGCGTGGACAGTACGAAGAAGGGAAACAGCGACGGCAGGATGACGTCCATACACAGCCGGATGCCCTCCCGCGCCCCTCCGGCGGCCTGGGCCGGGAACACCAAAAACCCGGCGATACAGCACAAAATACACAGCCCCGCGCCGCCCAAGGTCAGCCGCCGCTTGGAAAAAATCCGCCCCATCCCGTCACCCCCCGCGTATTAAACTATGCGCCTGTCTCATGTTTCTTGCCCGTCCCGCATAAAGTGGTCAGAGGGAACATCAGGGGGCCGCCGCCGGGGCAAAGCCCCCACGCCCCCTGACCGCCAACCTCTGAAAGGGGCCTTGCCCTTGTCCACGGAACGGGAACCGAAAAAAAGCCTGTTTGAACGGGCGGCCGACGTGTTCGACCTGCCCGCCGATGTGCTGGCCGGTCTGCCCCGTCTGGAAATCGCCGGGTGCCGCCGGCTGCTGATGGAAAACCACAGGGGCATCTTGGAATACAGCGGCGAACAAATCGACATCAACGGCGGCCAGGTCGTCGTCCGCGTCAAGGGTAAGGGCCTGGATCTGCGCGCCATGAACGCCAACGAGCTCTCCCTCGACGGCCTCCTGTTCAGCATAGAATTTGTATTCTAACGTCTAACGTCTGAAGGGGTGCCAACCCATGCAGCAAACTGTCAACTTTCTCCGGGGCAGTGTGGAGGTGGACATCGAGGGCGCCTTCCCCGAACGGTTCCTCAACATCTGCGCCCAAAACGGCATCGAGTTCTGGGGGCTGCGCCGCCTGGACGACACCCACCTCCGCGTCCGCGTACACCCCTCCGGCTGGCGGGCCATGCCTCCCTTCGCCCTCAAGGCCCAATGCCGCGTGAGCCTCGTCAAACAGCGGGGCGTCCCCTTTTTCCTGTGGCGCTACCGGCGGCGGCACGGCTTTATCCTGGGTTTCCTGCTCACCCTGGGGGTCTTGTACGGCCTGTCCCAGTTCGTATGGGAATTCGAGGTGGTGGGCAACGAGTTGGTCAGTAGCGAGACCATCCTGCGCCATCTGGCCGAAATCGGCGTGAAACCGGGCATTTACGGGCCCTCCATCGACATCGCCACCATCAAAAACGAGATGATGCTGCACATCGACGAGCTGTCCTGGCTGACCGTCAACCGCCAGGGTTCTCTCGCCACCGTGGAGGTGCGCGAGCGCATCCCCAAGCCGGAGATTCTGCCCGCCGACCAACCCTGCAACATCGTCGCGGCCAAGGACGGCCTGATCCTGCGGGTGGACGCCCGCACCGGCTCCGCCCAGGTGAAAGCCGGGGAAACGGTGACAAAGGGGCAGCTCATTGTCAGCGGCGTGGTGGACTCCAACCTGGTGGGAACCCGGTTTTTGCACGCTCAGGCCGATGTTTACGCCCGCACCTGGTATGACCTAAGCGCCAAAATGCCCCTGCGGGTCGCCGCCAAGACGTACACCGGGCGCTCCTACACCCGCCGAATCCTGATCGTCGCGGGGTATCGCATGAATTTTTCAATTTTGGGCTTTCCTTCCTTCGAAAAATGTGATAAGATAGTCAAAACCGCAACGCTGGGCTTGCCCTTTGGCGCGACATTGCCCGTCTCCCTTGTCACCGAAACCTATACCGAGTACAAACCGGCGGCGGCCTCCATTTCCCAAGCGTCCGCCGCCGAGGCTCTGAAGGCTTCCCTGACCCGTCGGCTAAGCGCTTTGCTCGACGAGGGGGAGGTTTTGGCGGCCGACGTCACGGCAGTGGAGAGCAACGGGGTCCTGTTGGTCTCCCTAAAGGCCGAGTGCCGGGAGCAGATCGCCTTGACCATACCCCTGCCCAAATGAACAAACCGAGGACAGACCGCCCATGATCGAACAAACAATACAAGCCGACCGGCTGGAGCACGTGGTTAACCTGTTCGGCTCCTTTGATGAAAACATGAAAATCGTCGAACAGGCCCTCGACGTGCGGGTCATCAACCGCGGGGCCGAACTCAAGGTCTCCGGCGAGGCCGAACAGGTTCTCAAGGCCGTCAAAGCCATCGAGGGTCTGCTTTTGTTGTCCTCCCGGGGGGAGGCGGTCTCGGAGCAGAACGTGCGCTACGTCCTCGGCCTGGTGAACGAGGGCGGCGAAGACAAGATCGTGGATCTGGCCCGGGACGTGATCTGCGTCACCGCCAAGGGAAAGCCCATCAAGGCCAAAACCCTGGGCCAGAAGAAATATGTCGAGGCCATCGGCAAAAACACCGTCACCGTCGCCGTCGGCCCGGCCGGCACCGGCAAAACCTATCTGGCCGTGGCCATGGCGGTGACCGCCTTCCGGCAGAAGCAGGTCGGCCGCATCATCCTCACCCGCCCGGCGGTGGAAGCCGGAGAAAAGCTGGGCTTCCTGCCCGGCGACCTGCAAAACAAAGTCGATCCCTACCTGCGCCCCCTGTACGACGCGCTGTTTGACACCCTGGGCGGCGAAACCTACAACAAATACCTCGAGCGCGGCAGCATTGAGGTCGCGCCGTTGGCTTATATGCGCGGACGCACGCTGGACGACTCCTTCATCATTCTCGACGAGGCGCAGAACACCTCCCGAGAACAGATGAAAATGTTCCTAACCCGTCTGGGGACAGGCTCCCGCGTCGTCATCAACGGAGACGTCACCCAGATCGACCTGCCACGGGACAAAATATCCGGCCTGAAAGAAGCCGTTCGCGTGCTGCGGAATATCGAGGACATCGCCATCTGTGAACTGACCGCGAAGGACGTGGTACGCCATGTCTTGGTGCAGCGCATTATCCGTGCGTATGAGGCTTACGAGGAGAAATTAGAGGGTCTGGGTGTGAAGAAGCGGAGGATAAAACGATGAATCATGCGGTTTTGGTGCGAACCGAAAGAGCTCGGCTGGGCGTAACCCGCTCACTGACCGCGCTGGTCAAACGCTGTGTACGGGCGACGCTGGCCGAGCTGGGGGTGGACATTCCCTGCGAGGTGGATCTTCTGTACACCGACGAACAGGGCATCCGGGCCCTCAACCGGGAGCACAGGGACAAAGACGCGCCCACCGACGTGCTGTCCTTCCCAGCGGTGACCCTGGCCCCCGGAGAGAAGCCCACGACGGACATGACCGACCCCGAGACCGGCCGGGTGGCCTTGGGGGACATTGCCTTGTCCCTGCCCGCCGCCCGGGCCCAGGCCGAAACCTATTCCCATTCCTATGAGCGCGAGCTGGGGTTCCTCACCGTCCACGCCACCCTTCACCTGATGGGCTACGACCACGAACGGGGCCGCCAGGAAGAAATCCGCATGAACGAACTCACCGAATCGGTGCTGGCCACCCTGGGCCTGACAAGAGGCATCGAGGTATGAAAGCCTTTGCCCGCGCTTGGGATGGTATCCGTCACGCGGTGAAAACCGAGCGCAACCTGCGCGTGCAGCTGTGTTTCGCGGCCTATGTGATCCTGTTCGGCGTG
>JAITQI010000058.1 GCA_031289065.1 Oscillospiraceae bacterium | reverse complement strand
CACATCGCCGGGAGGCGGCCGCCGAATTGAGCGACGTCGGCGGGTCGGTCGCCCTAATCGACGGGTGCTATTACAAACCGCTGATCAGTTGGGGGCTCCACTTCGACTACGCGGTGTTTGTCGAGGGCACCGACGAGAACGCCCGGGAAATCTGTCTGCTTTCGGCCGTCGCGCTAAATGGGGCCAAGACTTTCTACGATGAAAAGCATGACAGAACCACCTTCGTCAAAAACATCCTGCTTGACAACATCCTGCCCAGCGACATTCAGCTCCGTTCCCGGGAACTGCATTTCGAGGTCGGCGCGCCCCGGGTGGTCATTCTGGTGCGCCAGGTGGGCAAAACAGACCTGGCCGTGCTCGACGTCATCCAGAGCCTCTTCCCGGACAGGCAGTACGACTTTGTCGTCAACCTCAACGAGACCGATATCGCCCTGGTCAAAGGGGTCAAGAACGGGGTGGACACCCAGGATCTGCGCAAGCTGTCCGCCGCCATCGAGGAAACCCTCAACTCCGAGCTGTACGTCCGGACGGTCATCGGCATTGGCACGGTGGTCTCCGACCTCAAGGATTTGGCCACCTCCCATCGGGAGGCTCAGATCGCCATTGAGGTGGGTAAGGTGTTCGACACCGAGAAGACCATCATCAACTTCGAGAACCTGGGCATCGGGCGGCTGATCTATCAGCTGCCGGT
Source organism: Oscillospiraceae bacterium (assembly GCA_031289065.1). Taxonomy (GTDB): domain Bacteria; phylum Bacillota; class Clostridia; order Oscillospirales; family UBA929; genus JAIRTA01. Next base: position 6,878 of record JAITQI010000058.1, on the reverse strand, counting down.
CACTATGTGTGAAATGTTCCTGGCCGAGGTGTTCAAGAAGAGCACCATCGACGCGCTGGATCAGGAGATGCTCATCACCATCCAGAAGTTTTTTGAAAACAGCCTCAACGTCTCCGAGACCTCCCGGAAGCTGTTTGTCCACCGCAACACGCTGGTCTACCGGCTGGAGAAGATCAAGAAGCTCACCGGCCTGGATTTGCGTGAGTTTGACCATGCCATCATCTTCAAGGTGGCCATGATGGTGCGCCGGTATCTGTCCTCCCGCACCGAGGCTTATTGAGGATATAACAAGGAGGAAAACCTTGGTTCGATTGGTCGATGTCTACAAGGCCTATGGCAGCGGAACCCGCGCTCTCAAAGGGGTTACGCTGCGCATAGACGACGGGGAATTTATCTTTTTGGTCGGGCCGTCGGGCTCGGGCAAGTCCACCATCATTAAGTTGCTCACCGGGGAACTGCGGCCCACCGAGGGGCGCGTCCAGGTCAACGGGTACAATATCGGCGCGCTCCGCCAGCGGGACGTGCCTTATCTGCGGCGCACCCTGGGGGTCATCTTCCAGGACTTCCGCCTCATTGAAAAGAAGAGCGTCTACGAAAACGTCGCCTTCGCCATGCGGGTGGTGGGGGCGTCGCCCCGGGAGATCAAGCTGCGGGTGCCCTACGTGCTGGACTTGGTGGGCCTGTCCCACAAGGCGCGGCGGCGCCCGTTGGAGCTGTCCGGCGGGGAGCAGCAGCGGGTGGCCATCGCCCGGGCGCTGATCAACAACCCCAAGATGATCATCGCCGACGAGCCCACCGGCAACCTGGACCCGGCCCGCAGCCTGGAAATCATGATGCTTCTCGAGCGCATCAACGCCCTGGGCACCACCGTGCTGGCCGTCACCCACGAAAAGGAATTGGTCAACCGGTTTGCCAAGCGGGTGGTCGCCATTGACGGCGGCCGCATCATCAGCGACAAAACAGGCGGGTACTATCAATATGAAGCGATACGAAACTAGCTACTTTTTCCGGGAGGGGATTCGAGGCGTCTTCCTCCACGGGTTTATGAGCTTCGCGGCGGTGGGCGTCATCGTGGCCTGCCTGCTCATTATGGGCTCCTTCGCCCTGCTGGCCTTCAACCTGGATGCCATCATCAAGGACATCCAGAACAACAACGAAATTCTCGTGGTTCTCGACGAGGGCCTGTCCCGGGAGGAATTTGTCCGCTTCGGCACCACGCTGTCCGGCCGCACCGACATCATGGACAACATCGCGGAATACACCCCCATCTCCAAGGATCAGGCGCTGGCGGACTTTGCCGAGAAGGTGGACGAGGAATACCGCTACCTCATCGAGGGCTTCGCCACCGACAACCCCCTGCGAGACCGCTACGTGGTCAAGCTCATCGACGTCAACCAGATGCAGGACACGGTGCTGAAGCTCGAGGCGCTAAACGGCGTGGCCCAGGTTTACGCCCGGCTGGACATCGCCCAAAATCTCGTGCGTCTGCGCAACGCCATGAACACCATCAGCCTGCTGCTCATCCTCATTTTGCTGGCCGTGTCCGCCTTCATCATCTCCAACACGGTCAAGCTGGCCACCTTTGACCGCCGGGAGGAAATCGGCATTATGCGGGTGGTGGGGGCCACCAAGAGCTTTGTCCGCTGGCCCTTCGTCATTGAGGGCTTTCTTCTGGGCCTCATCGGCTCGATCATCGCCTTCTTCCTGCAATGGCGGGTGTACGCCCTGCTCACCGAGCGCATCTCCGAGGGCCTGAGCGGCATCGCCCTGATTAAAACGGTGTCCTTCGGGGAGATCCTGGCCCCGGTGCTGGGCATCTTCCTGCTGGCCGGCTTCCTGGTCGGCGTGGGCGGCAGCGTGCTGACGATTCGGAAGTTCCTGCGCGTGTGAACGCGGAGGCCAGAAGCCGTCTGTATGTGTCCTCTGGTTGCTGACGTTTGTCCCATGGTTTTGTTTTCTATCCGTTGCCGGAACAAAACCGGCTTTATTTCGTCTAAACAAGAAAACAACCCCCGTCTGTACATAGGAGGTTTCTATGAATTCCAAACGAGCGCGCATGTTCGCTATGGTGTTGGCGCTGATTTTGGTGCTGGCGCTGGTGCTGAGCCTGGTGTTTTCCCTGGTGACGCCGTCGGCCGCCGCCGCCACCTCGCTGGACAGTCTGCGCAAAAACGCCACCGCCCTGGCCGACAAGAAAAAGGAAATCCAGAAAGAGCTCACGCAGCTGTCCCAGGCCAAGGCCAACGCCTCCGAAAAGAAGCTGGCCCTGGATCAGCAGATTGAGCTCACCGCCGCCGAAATCGACAACGCCAACGCCCTCATCGAGGCCCTGGAGGCCGACATTCTGGATAGACAGGCCGCCCTGGAAGAGGCGACCCGCCTGGAGGCCGAGCAAATGGCCGATTTCCGCACCCGCCTGCGCCTGATGGAGGAAACGGGGGACAGCCAATACCTGGGCGTCCTGCTGGAGGCCGACAGCTTCGCCGACCTGCTGGGGCGCATGAGCACGGTGCAGGACATCATAGACTATGACCAGAAGCTGCTCGCCCAGATCAAAGAGACCAAAGACGAAATCGACGAGGAAAAGGCCCAGCTCGAGGCCGAGAAGGTGGAGCAGGACGAAGCCCAGGAGCAGCGCAACACGCACCGAACCGAGCTCCTCCAGCAAAACAGTGAGCAGCAGGCCCTGATCAAGGAGCTGGAGAGCGAAGAGGCCGAGCTTCGCCGGGCCATCGACGCCCAGGAGAAGGCCGAGGCCGAGGCGCAGAAGGAAATTCAGAAGGAATTGGCCCGCATCGCCGAGGAGCAGAAAAAGGCGAACCAGACCTCCGTCTATGTGGGCGGCGACTTCCTTTGGCCCTGCCCGAGCTACACCCGCATTTCCAGCGAGTTCGGGATGCGGTGGCACCCCATCCTCCACGAATACCGGGGGCACAAGGGCGTTGACCTGGCCGCCGCCTCCGGCACCTCCATTCTGGCCGCCAATGCCGGCACCGTCATCACCGTCGCCTACAACGCCGGTGGATACGGCAATTACGTGGTCATCGATCACGGCGGCGGGCGGGCCACCCTCTATGCGCACATGAGCAAAACACTGGTGACAAAAGGGCAGGCGGTCAAAAAGGGAGACAAAATCGGTCTGGTCGGCATGACCGGTCTGGCCACCGGTCCCCATTTGCACTTTGAAGTCCTCATCGACGGCATACAGGTCAATCCCATGCAATATTTCAGCAAAGCACCGTAACAGAAGACAGAGGGCAGAGGATAGAAGACCGAAGATAGAAGGCAGAGGGTAGAGGACAGATTTCTGTCTTCCGTCTTCTGTCCTCTGTCTTCTGCAGAAGGAGCAGAGTTGTGAAGAAGCGTTTCACCCTGGGCACCGTGTTGGCCCTTATGTTGCTTGTCGCCGTGACCACGGTGGTCATCGCCTATTCCATGGTACACCGGGAGCTGGAGAAATACTTCGATTTGTCCACCGCCCAGCGCACCGAGTTCGGCAAATTTATCGAGGCCCGCAACGACATCCAGCGCAATTTCATCGGGGCGGCGGACGACAACGAGATACTGGACGGGGCCATCCGGGGCATGTTGTCCGCCCTGGACGACAAGTATTCCCACTATCTCAACGCGGAGGAATACGAAAAATACCGCTTGGGCCTGGAAAATCAGTTCGTCGGCATCGGCATCACCGCCAGCTTGAGCGCCGAGGGGGATATTCTGGTATCCGACGTGTACGAGGATTCCCCGGCCAAGGAACAGGGGCTGGCCCCCTTCGACCGGGTCATCGCCGTGGAGGGGACGCCGGTGTCCGAGCTGGGTTATGAGCTGGCCGTGAGCGCCATGACCGGCGAGGAGAACACCCGCCTGAAGATCACCGTCCTCCGGGCCGCCGACGGCTCCGTGGCCGACATCACCTTGGTGCGCCGCCGGGTTGACGTGCAGGCGGTCTATTCCGAAATTCTGTCCGGGCAGAACATCGGCCTCATCCGGGTGCGCAATTTTGACCTGAACGTGGACAGGGACTTCCGAGAGGCCCTGGAACGCCTGCTGGCCGCCGACGTGTCCGCCGTCATCTTCGATCTGCGCAACAACCCGGGCGGGCAGCTTGACGTCATGTGCCCCATGCTCGACGCCCTGTTGCCCGAAGGCACCATCATCACCATGCGGGACAAAAACGGGAACGTCTATCCCCAGACCTCGGACGCCGCCGAGGTCACCCTGCCCATGGCGGTGCTGGTCAACGAGAACACCTACAGCGCGGCTGAGTTTTTCGCCGCCGCCCTGCGGGAGTATGACAAGGCGTCCCTGGTGGGAGAACCCACCACCGGCAAGGGATACGCCCAGGCGACCATCCGCCTGACCGACGGCTCCGCCCTCATCCTGTCCACCATGGAATACTTCACCCCCAAGGGCAAGAGCCTGTCCGGCACCGGCCTGAAGCCCGATGTCACCGTCACTCTCACCGAGGAGGAACGCAGTCACTTCAACCAGCTCACCCACGAACAGGATCGCCAGCTTCAGGCCGCCATCGACCTGCTCACCTCCAAACTCGCCTCGCCGGAAGGGGAGACCGCCTAAGAACCGGCGTGCGTTCCGGCGGGAACTGATTGCTTGACGGGAGCCTCCTGTTCTCATTTTCCTCAAAACCCCATATATATGTGCCAGTATGTGGGGGGACGGTGAGGCTGGTTGTTCGGCCTGATTGAAACAGAGTTGACGCCCCGGCCGGTGGGTTGGGAGCGGATACGGTCGGCCCTGGGCCGGGCGGACGGCGTAAGCGTCACCGAGGAGCGGGTCTGGGGCGCCGTTTTGGCCCGCACCCGGGTGCGGTTCCGGTGCGGCGACGGCCCGGAGCGAAACCGCCGCCGGGTGGCCGCCGCTCTGGCGTTTTTGCGGGGGATGGGGGTGCGCGGCGTGGTGACGCCCGCCGGGTTCGCCTATGGCGATCTGCTGCCCGCCTATGGTCTGGCCGCTTCGACGCCGGTGCCCCTGTACCGCCGCCTGGCCGCCCGTCTGGCTGTCCACGCCGCCGACCGGCTGGGCGTCGGGGCCGACCGGTTGCGGGTCTGCGTCGTGGCCAAACGGGCGACCCCCGAGGTGGCGGCGGCGGCGGAAGCCTTGTGCCCTCGGGCGCGGTTCCTCTCCCTGCTGCTGGACAGACCGGATGTCACCGGTTTGTGCCGCGCCCTGCGGAGGCGGCACGGCGTGTCGGTCATGGAAAACCCCGCCGGGGCGGCGCTGGCCGACACCGACGTCTACTTGGTGTTCGACGCCTGGCCGGTGCCCTTGTCCCTCCCGGCCAAACCGGGCGCGGTGGTACTCGCCCTGGCCGGGGGAGAGTTTGACCTTCCCCCCGGCTGCTTGGTGGCCGACGGCGCCCGGCTGGCTCCGCCCCGGCGTCTCCGGGACGGCTGGCCCTGGGAGGCCGACCCCGAAGCCCTGCTGGCCGCCCTGTACGCCGCCGGGGCGGTGAGATTGGACGAGATAAAACTGGAAAGGCTCCCCCTTCAGAGGACAGGGGGCAGCGGGCAGAGCGGTTTTCTTTCGGCCGCGGGGCTGACGAGAAACTTTAACTTGACAAACCGGGGCGAAATCCATATACTTACGGGTAATGTGATCTCTCCTGAAAGGTTGAGTTTCCCCGAGAAACTGACGATAGTATGAGAAGCTGTCACGGGATCATCATTCATTTTCGAGCAGGTGAACAAAAATGCAAAAAACGTATAAACTGACCGCCGAGCGCCTGGAGGCGCTGCAACAGGAGCTCAACTACTTACGAACCGTCAAGGAAAAAGAGGTCGCCGAGCAGATCAAAGAGGCCCGTTCCTTCGGCGATTTGTCGGAAAACAGCGAATACGACGAGGCCAAAAACGAGCAGGGCCGTATGTTCTCCCGCATGGTGGAGCTGGAGGAGATCATCGCCCACGCCGAGATCATCGAGCTGGGGGAGGTCTCCGACCGGGTGGCGGCGGGCTGCCGCGTCACCGTGCTGGATCTGGACACGGGGGACGAAGAGGTCTACGCCATCGTGGGTTCCCAGGAGGCCAACCCCATGGAGGCCCGCATTTCGGACGAATCCCCCTTCGGCCTGGCGCTGCTGGGCCGCCAAAAGGGCGACGAAATTCAAGCGGACGTCCCCGCCGGTACCCTGCGCTACCGGATTGTAGACATCAAAAATTAACCCGCCCCCCATTGTCAATTGTCCCCGGTAGGTTGTCAATTGAAAGGAGCCCTTCCCCATGAACGAAACCTCCGCCCCCGCCCCGGAGATGTCCGAACTGCTCCGCATCCGGCGGGACAAGCTGGACACCTTGCGGGCCGAGGGGAATGACCCCTACCGGGTCACCCGCTGCGAGGTGACCGCCCATTGCGCCGAGGTGGTCGAGGGGTTCGACCGGCTGGAGGGCCAGACGGTCAGCCTGGCCGGTCGTATCATGTCCAAGCGTGACATGGGCAAGGCCTTTTTTTGCGACCTGCTGGACGGCAGCGGGCGGCTCCAGTTGTACGTCAAGGTGGACGACCTGGGGGAGGCTTCCTTTACCCGGTTCAAAAAGTTCGACATCGGGGATCTTGTGGCCGTCGAGGGCACCGTTTTCCGCACCAGACGGGGCGAAATTTCCCTTCACGCCGCCTCTGTTCAGCTGCTGGCCAAGTCCCTGCGTCCCCTTCCGGAAAAGTTCCACGGCTTGCAGGACACCGACCTGCGGTACCGCCAGCGGTATGTGGATTTGATCGTCAACCCGGAGGCCCGGCGGGTTTTCCGCGCCCGCACCCGTATCGTGGCCGGTATCCGGGCCTTTTTGGACGCCCGGGGCTATCTGGAGGCCGAAACCCCCGTGCTGAACACCATCTCCGGCGGGGCCAACGCCCGCCCCTTC
>JAITQI010000175.1 GCA_031289065.1 Oscillospiraceae bacterium | reverse complement strand
GACATCCGAACCGACGCCCTGGGCAGCCTGATGGTCTTCCAGCGGGGCCGGCACCCCGGGGGGCTACCCCTCATGCTGTGCGCCCACATGGACGAGGTGGGTCTCATCGTCAAGGGGATCACCGACGAGGGGTACCTGAAATTCGGTTGCGTGGGCGGCATCGACCGGCGGGTGCTGCCCGGGCGGCGGGTGTCGGTGGGGCCGGGCAAGCGCCCCGGGGTGGTGGGCCTCAAAGCCTATCACTTGGTGGACAAAGAAGAGGAGAAAAAAGTCCCCAAGGTGGAGGATATGTATATCGACGTAGGGGCCGGCGACCGGGCGGAGGCCGAGGCGTTTGTTTTCCTGGGGGACGTGTGCGCGTTTGTCAGCCCGCCGGAGGACTTCGGCGACGGGTTCCTCAAGGCCAAGGCCATCGACGACCGCTTCGGCTGCGCCTGCCTGTTGCGGCGGCTACGGGACAAGCGCCCGGCCGCCGACACCTGGACGGTGTTCACCGCCCAGGAGGAGGTGGGCACCCGGGGGGCCTTCGGGGCGGCCTTCGGTTTGGCCCCGCGGGCGGCGGTCATCGTGGAGGCCACGACGGCGGCCGACCGGCCCGATCTGCCGGGGCACAAGCAGGTGTGCCGCCCGGGGGCCGGGGTGGTCATCCCCACGGCGGACCGGGGGGCGTTCTACAGCCCCCGCCTGCGGCGAATCGCGATTGAACAGGCGGAGAGGCTGGGGATTCCCTGGCAGGACAAAGAATTTGTCTCGGGGGGCACCGACGCGGCGGCCATTCAAACCAGCCGGGGCGGGGTGGAGACGCTGGGGCTGGCCATCGCCACCCGGTATCTGCACAGCCCAGCCACGCTGGCCTGTACGGCGGATTTTGAACACGCGTACCGGGTCTTTGACGCCGTGGCGGATGTATTGGATCGGGAGGGAGAAAAACATGCTTGACATTGTTTCGCTGCTCAAGGACTGGCAGGGGATCGGCAGCGTGTCCGGCGCGGAGGGGGCGCTGGGGGCGCGTATCGCCGCGCTGGCCGCGCCCTACGCCGATGAGATCACCACCGACGCCCTGGGCAATCTGATTGTCCGCCAAAAGGGCGACGGGCCGAGGGTCATGCTGTCGGCCCACATGGACGCGGTGGGGCTGATGGCCACCCACATCGACGAGGCGGGCTTTGTGCGCTGCGCCCTCATCGGGGCGGCCTCCCGCCGGGGCCTGACCGGCGCGCCGGTGCGGTTTGACAGCGGCGTTTTGGGGGTGGTCGCCTACGACGAAAAGGTGGCGCTCAAAGACCGCAAGGCGGAGCATTTCTACATCGACGTCGGGGCGGCCGACCGGGCCGAGGCCCTGACGCGGGTTGCGGTGGGCGACCGGGCGTCCTACGCGGGGGGGCTGTTCGAGATGGGCGGCGGGTATGTGGCCGGGCCCTATCTGGACGACCGCCTGGGCTGTGCCGTGCTGCTGCAAGCGCTGTCCCGGACGCGGGGCGCGCCGCACGATCTGTATTTCGTCTTTTCCGTCCAGGAGGAGGTCGGGTGCCGAGGGGCGCGGACGGCGGCCTTTGCCATCGACCCGGCGTGGGCGCTGGCTGTGGACGTCACCGGCGCGGGGGACGTTCCCGAGGCGCTGGGCAAGGGGCATTGCCGACTGGGCGGCGGCGCGGCGGTCAAGCTGATGGACGGCTCGATGATTGCTCACCCCACCGTGGTGCGGCACTTGGAGGAGACGGCCCAGGCCGAAGGCGTTCGCTGGCAGTCGGTCGCCGCTTCCGCCGGGGGCACCGACGCGGGGCCCATCCACCTCAGCAGGGGCGGCGTGCCCTCGGGCGGGGTGGGTATTCCGCTACGGTACACCCATTCGCCGACCGAGGTGGCGGCGCTGGCGGACGCGGACGCGGCGGCGGCGCTGGTGACGGCGGCGGTGGGTAAACCGCTGGCCTTTCGCTGACCGACGAGATCCTCCGTTTTTCATGTCCTGTCTGTCACAAGTTGTGAATAAAATGTGAAGAATTCATTTGACATTTCGGCGGGCCCTATGGTATGATGAAATTGTCATTTTTAAGGCTTTTTTGCGCAACTCACGTTTATGGGGGAGGGATGCGGTTATGGACGCCTATAACGGCGGGTCAGGCGGGCCAAACGAACGGGATCCTTGGGGTACGCCGGAACCGAGGCGGACTCCGTACCAAGCCCCCGGAACCCCCTCGCCCGGCGCTTATCCGGGCTACATGCAGACTTCCTACGGCGGGCCGCCGAACACCCCTGGGGGCGGCGGTTTGGGCGCCGTTGGTCTGGGGCTGGCCATTGTAGGGTTGGTGTTGTCCATTGTCGCCTCCCTCGTGATCGCGTATGGCCTTGGGGCGCTTGTGATGGAGGAGATCGAGACGCAGACCATCCTGTGGGTTGGTCTGGGGCTGGAGGTATTCTCCCTCGCGTTGGCCATCACGGGCACCGTGCTGGGCGTCAAGGCCCGAAAGCAGATGCCGCCGGGCCGACAGGGCTTGGGGACAGCCGCCATGGTGTTCGGCATCATCGGTATCGCTCTCTCCGCGATTCTCACGGTGGCCTGCGGGTGCGCGGTCGGCGCGATTGCCGTGTCCTTTAACAGCGGCGACTGGGAAGATATTGTGCGTTACTCGATTTATTGAGCGCGGCAGTCGCTCATACCCTGTGGAACTGTGGTAGCTGAGCGGCAAATATATATAAATAGGAAATGGAGAGCGAAAAAGATGGATAACAACGGATACCCCAACGGTAACCAGGGCCCCCAGGAGCCGTGGAACAACCCCAGCGCCCCGCCCCAGGGCGGCGCGTATCCGTCGCCGGATCCCTATCAGCAGCAATCGCCCTATCCGCAAAACCCTTACGGCGGCGGTGGTTTGCCCCCCGTACCGCCTGCCAGCAACGGCAAGGCGATCGCCGCGTTGGTGATGGGCATTGTGGGTATCGTGTTGTTTTGGGTTCCTTTCTTCAACACCGTGACGCTGATTCTCTCGATCGTCGGCGTTGTGCTGGCTGTCGGCGCACGCAAAGAAGCGCCCCAGAACGCCGCCGGTATCGCTACGGCGGGCTTGGTGCTGAGCGTGATCGGCTTGGTGGTGTCCGGCATCGGCTTTATCAGTTGTACGCTTTGCGCCATTATTTTTACGTTGGCCTAACAAACACGCTCAATTTACGCGCAGGCCGGACGAAACGCGTCCGGCCTGTGGTTTATGCAAAAGGGAGGAGTTCGGCGGTGCAACCCTATTTTCATCTGTTTGGGCTGGAGGTTCCAGCCTACGGCGTGATGATGGTGCTGGGCGGGCTGGCGGCTGTCCTGCTTGTGCTGACGCGGCGGAAGCAGTATCCGGTGGGGCGGGTGGACGCGGTCAACCTGCTGGCCCTGTGTACGGTGGGGGCGTTGGCGGGGGCCAAGGCGCTGTATGTGCTGACCGTGCTGCCGGACATATTCAGCCACTGGGATCGGGTTTTGGCCAATCCCATGGGGGCGGTGTCCTATGCCCTGGGCGGGCTGGTGTTTTACGGCGGGGTGCTGGGGGCGCTGGGCGTCGGAGCCTGGTACATCCGGAAATACCGGTTGGATTTCCCGGCCTCGGCCGACCTGTTCGCCCCGGCCATCCCGGCGGCCCAGGCCATCGGCCGGGTGGGGTGTTTTTTGGGCGGCTGCTGCTACGGGGTGGAGGCCGCCTGGGGCTTTACGGCCCATGCCTCCCTCGCGCCGGATGCCAACGGGGTGCCCCGGGTGCCGGTGCAGCTGATCGAATCGGTGTGCGACCTGCTCATCTGCCTGGCGCTGCTCTGGTACGAGCGGCGGCATCCTAAGCGGGGCCGGGTGTTCGCCATGTATCTGCTGCTGTACGCCCCAGTGCGGTTTGTGCTGGAATTTTTCCGGGGGGACGCCCTGCGGGGCATCGCCATGGGGGTGTCCACCTCCCAGTGGATCAGCGTGCTGCTGTTTGGGGTGGGGCTTGTGATGTTCCAAGGGAGAAGACAGCGGACAGCGGACAGCGGACAGAGAACGGGGGGTTGAGAACGGAGAACGGAAGGCGGGTGTTCTTTTTTTCCCAAACGATTTACAATTCCCGCAACGTTGTGTATACTTAATTTGTAGGGCAAATTTCCTGAAGACATAGCACGGTAGTATGGCGGACCCCATTTTGGCAAAATGTAGGAAGGCAGGGTTTTTTTATGTTGCAAACGGTCGCTTTGGTTGCGCTGGCTCTGTTCGCGGTTGCGATGATTTTCATTGGCGTTTACAGTGCGAGGCGCACGAAGAGTATGGACGGGTTCCTTTTGGGCGGACGGAAAATCGGGGCGTGGATGTCGGCTTTCGCCTACGGCACCTCGTATTTTTCCGCCGTCATTTTTGTGGGCTACGCCGGCACCCATGGTTGGAATATCGGCTTTGCCAGCATTTGGATCGGCGTGGGCAACGCGGTGCTGGGGTGTTTTCTGGCTTGGAAGGTGCTGGCCCGACGCACCCGGCGTATGACCCGCACCCTGTCGGCCCGGACGATGCCGGAATTTTTCGCGGCGCGGTATTTGTCCCCGCGGATGAAAATTTTCGCGGCGCTGATCATTTTCATCTTCCTCGTGCCTTACGCGGCGGGGGTTTACAAGGGATTGGGGGCTTTCTTCGGGGTGATCTTCCCCGGCGCGGAAAACCTTATCCCGGGGGTGTCGGCCAACATGCTGTGTCTGATGATTGTGGCGCTGCTGACCGGGGCCTATCTCATTTTGGGCGGCTATCTGGCCACCGCCATCACCGACTTCGCCCAGGGGATCATCATGCTCGTCGGGGTGGTGGTCATGGTGGTGGCGCTGGTGAGTAGCGACGCGGTGGGCGGCCTGTCCCAAGCGGTGACAGCGCTGCGGGACAACGCGGAGGTGCCCCATCTGACCAGCCTGTTCGGCGGGAGTCAGTGGAGCTTTCTGCTCATCAACATTTTGCTGACCAGTTTCGGCACCTGGGCGCTACCCCAGATGGTCACCAAGTTTTACGCTGTGCGGGACGAGGGAGCCATCAAGCGGGGCACGGTCGTCGTCACCATTTTCTCGCTGGTCATCGGCTGCGGGGCGTATTTTTCCGGCGTGTTCGGGCGGGTGGCGCTGGGGAACAAGTTGCCGGAGGGCGGGCTGGACGCGGTGATGCCCACCATGCTCACCCGGGTTTTCGGCGGGGAAGGCAATCTGGGCGGCAATATCCTGCTGGCGGTCATCCTGATTTTGCTGCTGTCGGCCTCCATGTCCACGCTGGCGGCCATTGTGCTGAGTTCCAGCTCGGCTATTTCGGTGGATCTGGCCCAGACGGTCAAAAAGGACATCGGGCGCAAGGAGCAGATGTTGCTGACGCGGGTGCTGTGCCTGGTGTTTGTGGGGTTGTCCTTCCTGTTTGCCATCTCCAATTTCTCCATTATCGTCTCCATCATGTCCTACTCGTGGGGCGTTGTGTCCGGCTGTTTCATCGGGCCGTTTGTGTGGGGGCTGTACAAGAAGGGCATCACCCGGGCGGGGGCGTGGGCCGGTATGCTGGGTGGGTTTGGCACCATGCTTGTCATGACGCTGGTCTACACGCTGAGCAACCCGGCGCTGTCCGACGGGTTTTACGCGGCCTTTCAGGCGGCCAGCCGCAATTCCCCGGTGTTCGGCGTGACGGCCATGGCGGTGTCGGTGGTGCTGGTGCCGGTGGTCAGCCGGTTCACCAAAAAGTACGATAAGGCCCATGTGGAGGCCGTGTTCGCCGTGTCGGAAGACCAATAACAGACCCCGGTTCCGCGTTTTCCGCCCTATGAAAACCAAAGCCGTACAGGAGAGTATATTCCATGAACCACTACTGGCAAAAAGAGATCGAAACCATGCCCCGGCGGGAACTGGAGGCCCTTCAGCTGGAGCGGCTGAAGGGAGCGGTGGCCCGGGTGTGGAACTCCGCTCCGAGGCAGCGGGCCAAGCTGGAGGCCGCCGGGGTGCGCCCGGAGGACATTCGGACCTTGGACGACTTGCGGCGCATCCCCTTCACGGTCAAGGACGACTTTCGGGACAACTATCCCTTCGGCCTGTTCGCCCGCCCCATGAAGGAGATTGTCCGCCTGCAGGGTTCGTCGGGGACGACGGGCAAGCCCACCATGGCGGGGTACACCCGGGCCGATTTGGACACCTGGGCCAACCTCATCGCCCGCTTGGCGGCGGCGGTGGGGGTGTCCGACGAGGACATCGCCCAGATTTCCTTCGGCTACGGGCTGTTCACCGGGGGCTTCGGCCTGCACTACGGGCTGGAAAAGCTGGGGGCCACCGTGCTGCCCCTGTCCTCGGGCAACACCGAGCGGCAGCTCATGCTCATGGAGGACTTCGGGGTCACGGTGCTCATCGCCACCCCCTCCTACGCCACCTACCTCAGCGAAACGGTTCGGGAGAAGGGCTTGCGGGACAAGCTGCGCCTGCGGGTGGGCCTGTTCGGCGGCGAGGGGTGCACCCATGAGATGCGTCGGCGCATTGAGGACAACCTGGGTATTATAGCCACCGACAACTACGGCATGTGCGAGCTGACCGGGCCGGGTATCTCGGGGGAATGTCTGGAGCGCAACGGGATGCACTTCGCGGAGGATCATTTTCTGCCCGAGATCATCGACCCGGACACCGGGGAGAGCCTGCCGGAGGGCTCCCTGGGGGAGCTGGTGGTCACCACGCTGACCAAGGAGGCCCTGCCGGTGCTGCGCTACCGCACCCGGGATATCACCCGGCTGACCTACGAGCCCTGCCGCTGCGGGCGCACCCACGCCCGGATGGACAAGGTGACCGGCCGGTCGGACGACATGCTGATCATCAAGGGTGTCAACGTGTTCCCCTCCCAGATCGAAGGGGTTCTCATGCGCATGGAGCATGTCAGTCCCCACTATTTGCTGCTGGTGCGCCGGGAGGGGTACATGGATACCCTGGAGGTGCAGGTGGAGCTGAACGACGAGGCACTGTTGGAAAAATTCGCCCTGCTGGAGGGCTTGCAAGGCCGTATCAAGGAGCGGCTGCGCTCGGTGCTCGGCCTGGGGGCCAAGGTGACCTTGGTGGGGCCGAAGACCATTGAGCGCTTCCAGGGCAAGGCAAAGCGGGTTATAGACTTGCGGAATAACGAATCGGCGACAACGAACCGTTGACGGTGAAAAACTGCGATCCCGTCCGTATTTTTCGATAGGGAGGCTTCCCCTGCTATGTCCAATACCGAACTGATACTGGGCAACGAGGCGGTGGCCCGGGGGCTGTACGAGGCCGGGTGCCGGTTTGTGTCGAGCTATCCCGGGACGCCGAGCACCGAGATCACCGAGTGCGCCGCCGGATACGACGGCCTTTACGCCGAATGGGCCCCCAATGAGAAGGTGGCTGTCGAGGCGGCTTTTGGGGCGTCGCTGGCCGGGGCGCGGGCTTTTTCCGGCATGAAGCATGTGGGGCTCAACGTGGCCGCCGACCCGGTGTTCACGGCGTCCTATACGGGGGTCAACGCCGGGTTGGTCATCGCGGTGGCCGACGACCCGGGGATGCACTCCTCGCAAAACGAACAGGACAGCCGACACTATGCCCGGGCGGCCAAGCTGCCCATGCTGGAGCCGGCCGACTCGGCCGAGTGCCTGGCTTTTGCCAAGCTGGCCTTTGACCTGTCCGAACAATTCGATACGCCGGTGCTGTTACGCCTGGCTACCCGGGTGTCCCACTCCCGGAGCGGGGCGGCGGTGTCAGCGCGGGTGGAAGCGCCCCTTGTTCCCTATGAGAAGAAACCGGCCAAGTACGTCATGATGCCGGGGTACGCCCGGGCGCGCCACGCCGTCGTGGAAAAACGGCTGGACGCCCTGCGGGCCTGGGCCGAGACGGCTGAGGTCAACCGGGTGGAATGGGGCGACCGGAAAATCGGCGTCGTCGCGGCGGGTATCGCCTATCAGACCGCCCGAGAAGCCTTGGGGGACAATGCCTCCTATCTGAAGCTGGGGGCTGTTTGGCCGCTGCCGGACGACATGCTGCGGGCCTTCGCCGCCCAGGTGGAGCGGCTGTATGTCGTGGAGGAGCTGGACGGTTTTATCGAGGCCCACTGCCGGGCCCTGGGGCTTGCGGTGCAGGGTAAGGCGCTGTTTTCGCCCCTGGGGGAATACACGCCGGGGCAGATCAAAGCCGCCCTTCTTCCGCCGCCGTCGGGGGTCGGGGATCGGGAGGCGGCGGACGGGGAAAAACCGGCCGGGCTGCCGGGGCGGCCGCCGGCGCTGTGCCCGGGGTGCCCCCACCGGGGGCTGTTTTACGTGCTCAACAAGCTCAAACTGACCGTCACCGGGGACATCGGCTGTTACACCCTGGCCGCCGCCCCGCCCTTGGGGGCGATGGACGTCTGCGTGTGCATGGGGGCGTCGATTTCGTCCCTGCACGGGCTGATCACGGCGCGGCCCGAAATGGCGGGCCGGGCGGCGGCGGTCATCGGGGACTCGACCTT
>JAITQI010000021.1 GCA_031289065.1 Oscillospiraceae bacterium | reverse complement strand
TGAGTCCTGGAATTGCTCCAAAAACAATGCCCATAAATGCCCCGACAAAAGTCAACGCCAGAAACAGCGGATCCAGCAGGGTTACTGAAAAAATCTGTATCATGTCACCCATATTACATACTCCAAAGAAATTTTCTGGTTAAGCATAAAAACCGGTCTTAATAATAAAACAGATTTTCCCAAAACCCGACAGGAACATCAACATGAAGAAAACGGGAAAAGAACAGATACAACAGCACAACAGCGATAATTATTATTCCTGACCGAATAATTAATAATTTCGGACCTCCCAATTTTTTGTCATCGTCGGTCATATATTTCATATATGCTGTGAGACCTATCAAGTAAAGCGAACCGACGAGGATAAATCCAAGATACGGCATAAGCATAACCATAGCAACAAATGAAAGAAAAAACACCCCCCCTGGAGATTTATACCGACGGCGGCTGCCTGGGGAATCCCGGCCCCGGCGCCTGGGCCTACGTGATTTTGACCGGAACCCACGAGATCTCCGCCTCGGGAGGCGAGGCGGCCACCACCAACAACCGCATGGAGCTGACCGCCGTCCTGGAGGGGCTGAAGGCCCTGCGGGAGCCCTGCGCCGTGACGGTATACTCCGACTCCAAGTACGTGGTGGACGGCATGACCAAGGGCTGGGCCAAGGGCTGGAAGGCCCGGGGCTGGAAAAAGGCGGACAAGTCCCCGGCGCTCAACCCCGATCTGTGGGGGGCGCTGCTGGACCTGTGCCAAGAGCACGAGGTGCGCTTTACCTGGGTGCGGGGCCATGGGGACAACGTGTACAACAACCGGTGCGACGAATTGGCGACCGGGGCGATAAAGAACAATTGACAATTGACGATGGGCAATTGACAGGAAAGGACGGGGGATCGCTCCTCCGTCTCCGTTTCCTATTCTCCGTATCTGTCTTCTGAAAGGATCACCATTATGAAGAACACGCCCTCCCTTTTGCGAGCCATTGTGGAAAACGTGGAACAGGTCATCGTGGGCAAGCGCGAGGCGGCGGAAATGCTGCTGCTGGCGCTGCTGTGCGAGGGGCATGTCCTCATTGAGGACGTGCCCGGCGTGGGCAAGACCTCCCTGGTGTCGGCCATGGCGCGAAGCGTGGACTGCTCGTTTAAGCGCATTCAGTTTACGCCGGACATCCTGCCCTCGGACATCACCGGGTTTTCCATGTACGACCAGCGGACGGGGGAATTTGTCTACAAGGCCGGGCTGGTCATGAGCAGCTTCGTGCTGGCCGACGAGATCAACCGCACCTCCCCCAAGACGCAGGCCAGCCTGCTGGAGGTCATGGAGGAGCACCAGGTGACGGTGGACGGGGTGACCTACCCGGTGGGGCCGCCGTTTATGGTCATGGCCACCCAGAACCCGGTGGAGTATGTGGGCACCTATCCCTTGCCCGAGGCCCAGATGGACCGGTTTTTTATGCGGGTCAGCCTGGGGTATCCCACGGCGGCGGAAGAGGAGGACATCCTGCGGCGGTTCCGGAAGGACGACCCCATGGGCGCGCTGATCCCGGTGGCCTCGGGGGCGGACATCGCGGCGGTGCAGCAGCTGGTGCGGCTGGTATATGTGGAGGAGAGCCTGCACAGTTACATGGTGGAGGTCGTCCGGCGGACGCGGGAACATCCCGACGTGGCGCTGGGGGCCAGCCCCCGGGGCAGCCTGGCGCTGTTTCGCGGGGCGCAGGCGCTGGCGCTGTACGAGGGCCGGGATTTTGTCCTGCCCGACGACGTGAAACGCATGGCCCCGGCGGTGCTGCCCCATCGGCTGATCCTGCGCAAGGACGCCCTGCTGCGCCATCAGACCGACGAGAAGATTGTCCGGGAAATCCTGGAGCGGACGGCGTTGCCGATACCGGAAGTGAGCAAATCATTGTAATTAAAAATTAAGAATGAAGAATTAAAAATTGCGGACCGCTGCGCGGCCATTTCATCATCGCGCCGAGGCGCGATTCCGAAATTTTTAATTCTTCATTCTTAATTCCTCCTTCTTCCCATGTGGAAGAAGGAGGCGGGAGGCTTGGTGGTGACAAAGGGGAGAGAGAAACAGCGCCGCGGGGGGCGGACGCGGCGGTTGTCTTACGGCTGTCTGTTTGTCGCGGGGTTTTTGCAGGTGTTCTTTTTTGGGGGCGCGGTGACTTACGGGCTGTTCTTTTTGGTGACGTTGCTGCCGCTGGCGTCTTGGGGGCAGGCGATGCTGGCGCGGCGGCGCACGGCTGTGACGCAATCCCTTTCGGCGGCGGCGACCGGGAAGGGCGTGCCGGTTGAGCAGACGGTGCGGGTGCAAAACAAAAACCGGTGGCTGACCCTGCCGGGGCTTCGATTGCGGTTTTCGGC
This sequence comes from Oscillospiraceae bacterium, assembly GCA_031289065.1. Lineage (GTDB taxonomy): Bacteria > Bacillota > Clostridia > Oscillospirales > UBA929 > JAIRTA01. The sequence continues at coordinate 17,476 of JAITQI010000021.1, read as the reverse complement.
GGCGGCGGCGGGGGAGGCCGCGCCCTTCCGGTTGGCGGCGGCGGTGCCGCCCCGGGAGAAGAGCGAGGTGTCCCGCCCGGTGTCCTTCCCCTACCGAGGCCGATACGAAGTCCCCGGGCCGGAGGTGCAGACGGGGGATATGCTGGGCCTGTGCTGGCTGTCGGCGCGGTCCCCGGCCCCCGCGACGCTGATTGTCTGCCCCCGGGTGCACGAACTGCGCAACTGCCGGCTGTCCATCGGCCAGGCGGCGGCCCTGCCCCGCCCCTCCGAGGGGTCGGGGGACGAGACGACCGCCTCGTCGGACAGCCGCAAATACCAATACGGCGACCCGGTCAACCGGGTGCACTGGAAGCTGACCGCCCGAAAAAACGAGCTGATCACCCGTCTGTTTGAGGACGAGGAGGAGCCGGAACTGCTGGTGCTGCTGGATGTCAGGCCGCCCGCCGTCCCCGCCGCCGCCCTGGAGACGGCCGACCGGCTGGTGGAATGCGCCCTGGCGGTGCTGTTTTTCTGCCTGCGGACGGGGGTGCGGGCCCGGCTTGTCCACGGGGCGACGGGGGCGGGGGCGCCCTTCGAGGCCCCGCTGCGGGACAGGGCCACCTTTGACGCGATCTTCGACCACCTGTCGGCGGTGGCTTTCTCGGGGGGGGACACCTTCGAAAGCCTGTGCCGCCAAGCCGCCATGGGCGGGGGCACGGGGGCGGGGGCGGTGCTGTTCACCGCCGCGCTGACCCCCGAACTGCTGGCCGCGGCGGCGGCGCTTCGCGCGCCGGGCCGCCCGGTTTCCCTGGTATGGGCCGCCCCCCACGAGGGACGGGTGCCCTTCGAGGCGCCGGACTGGATGACGGTGTGTGTTGTGCCGCCGGGGGGAGACGTCGCGGGGGGGTTGACAATTGACGATTGACGGTTGTCAATGTTCGGTTCGTAGTTCTTGTTTTTTAGGGGGGGTGATTGGTTTTGAGACTGGGGGAGAAGTGGCAGCGGGTGGTGGTGGATTGGCTGATCACCTGGCTGTTTTGTTTTAGTTTGCTGTGGACGGCCTTGGGGGCGTTGCAGTACGAGTTTCCCCTGGGGACGGCCGCGCTGTGGCTGGCCGGGCTGGGGTTTTTGTGGATCGCCGTGCTGCGGCGGCCCCGGGTGGCGCTGGCGACGGGGGTCTTGGCGCTGGGGATCGGCCTGTGGGTGGAGCTGCCCCTGCTGCGCAACCCGGAGGGCTGGCGGGGCCTGTGGCTGGAGATCGACGGGTTTGTCCAGTGGGTGACCGACTCGGCGCGATACGTGGTGCCCACCCCCCCGGCGGTGTATCTGCGCACGGCGCTGCTGCTGTTCTGCCTGGGGGCGGTGCTTCTGATCGGGACGGCGGTGCGTCTGCGGGCGCATCCGGCGGCCTTTCTCCTGGTGGGCGGCGGGGTGTTTTTCTTCCAGGAACAGCTCCTGGCCGGTATGAACCCCTGGGCGTTGGCGCTGTTTTTGGGGACGCTGGCCCTGTACGCCCTGTGGACGGCCTTTGCGGTCCGGCGGCGGTGGGCGCAGACCGCGCCGCCGCCTTTCGCCTTCTTCCGGGAGGCGCTTCCGGTGGTGCTGTTGGCCGGGCTGTTGGCCGTGGCGCTGCCCGCCCCGTCCCAGGGGCTGGGGCAGCCGGTGCTGGACTGGGCCACCGAGCAGGATTGGTTCTGGAACAGCAACCTGCCCGACGGGCCGCTGCCCGACTTCGGGGTGTTTTCCTTCGGGGGGGTCAAACAGCGCACCCTGTCCGACGATTTGGGGGGCCCGCTGCGCCGGAACCGGACGCTCATGCTCTACGTGGTGACCGACAAGCCGGGCTATCTCAAGGGGCACACCTACGACACTTACAGCGGCCGGGCCTGGGCCGACACGGCGGTTTTTTCCGCTCACAAGGAGCTGACGCCGCCGATCCAAGGCGAGGCCGAGGGGGAACCGACCCTGACCCTGCCCCCCGCCCTGCTGCTGCCCGGACTGCCCCGCAACGCCGCCGCCAACACCTTTGCCGACAGTTATCTGCCGCTGACCGAGGCGGTCTATCAGGCCGATCTGCGCCGGGATCGGGACACGGGCCTGCCCGCGCCGCTGAACAAGCTGTTCGTCCTGCTGGATCTGTCCGACGCCGAGGACGCCGAGTGGACAATGCCGCCCCTGCTGGTGCGCCAGAGCGAGGCCTTTGTCCCCCGGACGCAGGAGATTATTTTTTGGAACATCAACGCGGAGTCGCTGTTTCTGCCGGAGAGGACCATCGCCCTGGACACCGATGACGAGCCGCGGCAGAGCGGCTGGGGGGATCTGCGCCTGCCCGAGAGGCAGGGCAAGGATTTCCGTTACACGGCGACGTCCTACGACATCGGCCTGTCCCGGGACGAGCTGGGGGCCCTGCTGCGTCTGAGCGAGGCGGAGGGGGGCTCGGTGGGGCGCACCTACGTCCTGGCCGGGGACATCAACGGCATGCTGAACTACGCCTCGGCGCGGAACGGGGTTGTGGCGGGGGATGCCCGTCTGCTGGCCCTGCCCGAAACCCTGCCGGGGCGGGTGTGGGACAAGGCCCAGGAGCTGACCCAGGGGCAAGCCACCCGGTACGACAAGGCGCTGGCCATCGAGAGCTGGCTGCGCGCCTCGTTTCCCTACACGCTGGAGGTGCCGTCCACCCCGGCGGGCCGGGACTTTGTGGACTATTTCCTGTTCGACCTGCAACGGGGCTACTGCACCTATTACGCCACCGCCATGACGGTGCTGTGCCGGGCGGCGGGGATGCCGGCGCGGTATGTGGAGGGGTTTGTCCCCTCCCGGGACAAGATCGGCGCGTATTACTACGTCACCGGGGATCAGGCGCACGCCTGGTGCGAGGTGTATTTCCCCGGGTACGGCTGGCTGGCCTTCGACCCGACGGCCTCCTTCGAGGAGACCTTTGAGGACAGCTTCTTCGGGGACCCCGCCCAGCCCACGGCGACCCCCACGCCCACCCCCGTACCCAGCATCCGGCCTCTGCCCACGCCCACGCCCGACCCCACGCCCACGCCGCGCCCCTCCGCCACCCCCGGCCCGGGGCAGACCACGCCGGGTCAACCCAACCAGGGCATCTCCCTGGCGTGGCTTGCGCCGCTGCTGCCCTATTTGGCGGGGCTGCTGCTCGTGGGCCTGTGGTTGCTTTTCCAGCGGGCGCGGCGGCTGGGGCTGCGAAAAAGCCGCCCGGCGCGGGCGGCGGGGGCGCTGTTCAGGCGCGGGCTGCGGCTGGGGCGCTGCCTCGGCGTGTCCCGCCGGGCGCCGGAGACGCCGATGGAATGGGCCCGACGGGCGGATGAAAAGCTGGGCCTGCCCCCGGACAGCCCGGACGGCTTTGAACGTCTGGCGGCGCTGTACGGCCGGGCGCTGTACGGCGACACACCGCCCACCCAGGCGGACGCCGGGGCGCTGTACGACGCGCTGGAGGCCCTGGAGGGGCACGCCCGGGGGCGGCTGTTCCCCCCGTGGTTCTGGCTGTGCCGCCATGTGCTGGGCTGGTTTTAGGGCTCAAAAAACGGATACGTGAAAGCCGCCGGGGGGGTTCCCCCGGCGGCTTGTTTTTTCGTGGCCTCAGTTTTTCCAGTTGGCGAAGACCTGTTGGGAGGCTTTCAGGAAGTCGTAGGAGATGGTGACGGTGTCGGCGGTGACGGTTTTGTTTTCGGGGAAGATGGGCCAGGGATTGCAGCCGTTGGAGGTCACTTCGATTTGGTTCATGGGGAACTGGCTGCCGCAGTTTTGGCAGACCAGGACGTTCCCGGACTGTTTGTAGTAGCCCCGGCCGGAGGTGTAGCAGATTTCGCAGGTGTTGAAGGCGGTGCGCAGGACGCCGTCGGCGGTTTTGACGGCGAGGACTTCCATCTCGACGCCGTCCACCTGGACGGGGTAGAAGCGGACGGTTTCGGAGACCTCCGCCACGGGGATGATCAGGTCGCCGCCCGCCGTGTCGAGGGTTCCGCCGAGGGGGGCGGGGGTATCGGCGACCGCGCCCGTGTCCGCGCTGGCGCTGGGGGTGGCGGGGACGGTTGCGCAGGCGGCGAGGGTCAAGGCGAGGGCGAGCGCTATGAGCAGGGTTTTTGTACGCATGAGAACCACCTTTGTAAGTAAGAATTTATAAGTAAGAATTAAAAATGAAGGTGTTTTTGATTTCATTTCTGTTATTTTCCTTTGTTTTACGTTACTGTTACGGTGCCGGAGATCATGCCCATCCAGCAGTTGTAGCGGTAGGTGCCGGGGGCGGTGGGGGTGAATTCGATGAGGTTTTCGCCGACCTCGAGGGTGATGTCCAGGCCGTATTCCCGGAAGAACAGGCGGTTGTTGCAGCGGTTGACGCTGCCGGCGGGGGCGTCGATGACCCAGCGGACGGGGAGCCCCGCTTGGACGGTGATGTTGGGGTAGCCCCGGGCGAGGGTGCTGCGGACAAGCTGGACGCCGTTTTCCACGGTTCCGGGGCTGTCTTGCTGGGTCCCGGCGGGGGCGGGGAGGGAGAGGGAGGGCCATTGCCACCCGGCCAGCGTCCAGCCCTGGGAGAACATGGCCAGGCCCATGACGGCCACCAGCACCGCGCCCACGGGGATCACCTTTTTGGCGAAACGGGCGCCCAGGGCCGCGCTGAGGGCCCCCAGGCCGAACATGAGGGGCACGGTGCCCAAGGCGAAGAGGAACATGGACAGGGCCCCGGTGAAGGGGCTGCCGGTGGACAGGGCGTAGAGCTGCATGGCCTGCAAGGGGCCGCAGGGCATGAGGCCGCCCAGCAGGCCCACCACAAGGGGACGGCGGGCGCCCGCCGACGCCCGGCCCACAACCCGGGTGAGGGCCCGGGGCAGACGGGGTTGCAGGCGGCGCAGGGCGGGGAACAGGCCGAGCATATTCAGGCCCATGATCACCATGAAAACGCCGGCCGCCAGCTTGAGGGCCCCCTGCAGGGAGAGGGAGAAGGAGAACACCGACCCCAGCGCCCCCACGAGAAAGCCCACGGCGGTGTATGAAATGACCCGTCCCAGGTTGTACAGGGCCGGGGGAATAAACTTGCCCGCCGGGGCGGCGGAAGAAGCCCCCGAGGGTTCGGGGGCGGCCGCGTCCTTTCGGGGCAGGGACTGAGACAGATTGAGCCCGCCGCACATGGCCATGCAGTGGGCCGACGTGACCAGACCGAGGACGAACAGCATGCCGAGGCCCATGTTTGCCTCGGCCAGCCGGTCGGGGGAGAGGAGAGTGAGCACGCCGAAATGCTGGGCCAACATGAACAGGGCCACAATTACCAGGAGCAGGCCCACCGTCCGTCCGGCGGCGCCCTCCCGTCCGGCGGTTCCGGACAGCACCTGATAATCCAGCCCCTCGATCAGGGCGGATATTTCCTTGGGGGAGACCACCGCCGGGTTGTAGGAGACGTCAACCGTCCCCCCGGCATAGTCCGCCCGGGCGCTTGCCACGCCGGGGGCGGCGCACAGTTTTTTCTCGATTTTGCGCTGACAGGCCGGACAGGTCATGCCCGCCACCCGCCACCGTTCGGTTTTCAAATCAGCTCCCATACGCGAACGCCTCCTCCCCAGGTTGGGTTTGGCATACTGAGAGTATACCACAAACATGTGGGGAAATTGTGAAGGGGGCGTACAATTGACAATGTACGATTGACAATTGACAATTATGGTTCAATTGTATATTGGCCTTTGGCGTTTTCCAGGAGCCAGCCCAGGCCTTGGTTGCCGCCGGCGGCGTCCAGGGCGATGTCGAGCGCCTCCCGGCCGATCCGGTCGGGGAGGGGGAGGACGGGGACCAGGCGGGCGGGCCAGGCGGCGGCGGGCAGGCGCGGGGCGAGTGTTTCGGTGAGGGCGGCGAAGCGCTCGCCGGTGTTCACCGACAGGGGCAGGTTGAGGTACAGGCGATCCGCCAGGGGCAACAGGCCGGACAGGCGCTGCCCGCCCACCGGGTTTTCCCCTTCGGCGGCGGTCTGTTCGTCCAGGACGACGGACAGGGCCACGCCGGTTTTGTCGGCGGTTTCCCGGGCGGCGGCCAGGAAGGTCTCGATCCCCTCGTGGCGGGGGGTGTTCTGGTCAGCGCCGTAGCTGATGGAGCCGATGCCGCCGGACACCGGGAAGGTGACCCAATCCAGGAGAATTTCATCCGCCCCCAGCCCGGCCACTTCGGACATGACGTCCAGCAAATAGGTGCGGGCGTCCGGCTTGTAGGGGTCGAGCCAGCGGTTGCGCTGACCGTCGAGCCAGTTGACGCCGGAGGAATGCTTGATGCCCACCGTCTGAATCTGCTGGGGCAGGCGGGCGTCCTTAAAGCAGGCCACCTTGGCCACCACATAGGCCCCCTTGGCCTTGAAGTCCCGGATGAGCTGGGCGGCGCCGCTGTCGGGGGTGGAGACCTGGGCCTGGATGGCCAGGGGCAGGGCGGAGGAATAGCCCAGGGTTCCGTCGGGGGCCTTGAGCTCTATGACCACCGTGTCGGCCTGACCGCTCTCCAGCAGGGCGTTGATGGCGTTCAGGGCGGCTTGGTCGGTGAGTTTGGACAGGGGGAGCAGCACCGCGTGCACCGGCAGCTCCCGCCGGGGCGTGGGCGTCGGCGCCGGGGTGGGGGTGGGCGTCGGCTGGGGTGTGGGCGTGGGCGTCGGCGTGGGGACGAAGTCGGCGGGCGGGGGCGTGGGGGAGGAGAGGGCGTCCTTCCAGGCGCTGTAACAGGCGAACGTAAAAGACGCCTGGCCGTCCTCGGAATAGACCAGGTAGTTGGGCAGCACGGACAGCGCGATGATGGCGGAGACCACCAGCAGGGCGAAGACGGACAGGAGCACGACGCCGACCCGCCGGGCGTGGCGCTGGCCCCGGTAACGGGTTCCACGAGACATATAAGCACACCTCCTTCAGAAGACAGAGGACAGAAAACAGAAATGGGGAGCTTTCCCTTATTTTACCGCAAAACGGGGGGGAGGTCAATTGACAATTGACGATTGACGATGGACAATTGTCAATTAACGGTTATTAAACATCGTTTATTCTTCATTCTTCGTTGCGCTCTGTGAGCGCTTTGTAGGTGTCTACGAAGGTTTGGGCTTCTTGGAGGGTGTTGTGTTTGCTGGTCAGGCGGAGGGAGAGGTGGGGGATTTTGCCGGCGCCGAAGAGGATGCGGGATTTGTATTCGGGGTGGACGCACAGGGCGGCGGCGCGCTGCAAATCCACCTCGGCCAGGGTGAAGATGAGGAGGGGTTGGTTTTTCTTGGGGTCGGTTTTTTGGGCGATTTCCGAGATGCCCAGGCGGGCGGCGGCGGCGCGGAGCAGGGCGATACGCACCAGGGCGGTCACCGGGACGGGGGGGTCGCCGAAGCGGTCGATGAGCTCGTCGAGAAGGTCTGAGGCGTCCTCGCCGTCCCGGAGGGCGGCGATGCGGCGGTAGAGGTCCATGCGCTGGCCGGGGGCGGCGATGTAGGTCTCCGGGATGCCCGCCGAAACCGGCAGATCGGCGGTGCAGTCCACCCGGGACGGGGGGGGTTCCCCCTGGGCCTCCAGGACGGCCTCCTCCAACAGCTTTAAGTACATGTCGTAACCCACGCTGAGCATGTGTCCGTGCTGTTCCGGGCCCAGGACGTTGCCCGCGCCCCGGATTTCCAGGTCGCGCATGGCGATTTTGAAGCCGGAGCCGAACTCGGCGAACTCCCGGATGGCGGTGAGGCGTTTGGCGGCCACCTCGGTGAGCGCCTTGCCCCGGCGGTAGGTCATGTAGGCGAAGGCGTGGCGGGGGCTGCGGCCCACCCGGCCGCGAATCTGGTGCAGCTGGGCCAGGCCCAGGCGGTCGGCGTCCTCGATGATGAGGGTGTTGACGTTTGGGATGTCCAGCCCGGTTTCGATGATGGTGGTACACACCAAAATCTGTATCTCCCCGTCGGCCATGCGGCTCATGACGTCGGACAGGGCCCCCTCCTCCATCTGCCCGTGCGCGGCGGCCACCGACACGCCGGGCAGCATCCGGGCCAGCCGGGCGGCGGTGGCGTCGATGCTCTCCACGCGGTTGTGGAGGTAGTAGGCCTGGCCGCCCCGCTGGATTTCCCGGCGGAGGGCGTCGGCCAGAATGCTCCAATCGTGTTCCAGCACATAGGTTTGCACCGGATAACGATCCCGGGGGGGCTCCTCGATGGTGGACATGTCCCGCAGACCGGCCAGGGCCATGCCGAGGGTGCGGGGGATGGGGGTGGCGGTCAGGGTGAGCACGTCCACCTGCCGGGCCATCTCCTTGAGGCGCTCCTTGTGGGTCACGCCGAAGCGCTGCTCCTCGTCCACGATGAGCAGGCCCAAATCCTTGTATTTGACGGTTTTTTGCAGCAGTTTATGGGTGCCTATGATGAAATCCATTTCGCCGGAGGCTAATTTGCGCAGGTTGTCGGCGGCCTGTTTGGGAGGGACAAACCGGCTGCACATGCCGATGCGCACCGGGTGCCCGGCGAAGCGGCGCAGGGCGGTCTGATAGTGCTGCTGGGCCAGGACGGTGGTGGGGGCCAGCAGGGCGGCCTGTTTGCCGCCCAGCAGGCATTTCATCACCGCCCGGAGGGCCACCTCGGTCTTGCCGAAGCCCACGTCGCCGCACAGGAGGCGGTCCATGGGGGCGGGGGCCTGCATGTCGGCTTTGATTTCGGCGGCGCAGCGGAGCTGGTCGTCGGTCTCCACGTACTCGAAGGCCTCTTCAAACTGGGTCTGCCAGTCGCTGTCGGCGGGGAAGGCGCAGCCGGGCATCCGTTTGCGCTCGGCGTAGAGCTTGATGAGGCCCTGGGCCAAATCCTGGGCGGCCGCCCGGGCGCGGGTCTTGGCCCGCTGCCATTCGCCCCCGCCCAGCTTGTGCAGCCGGACGGCGGATTCCTCCCCGCCGCCGATGTACTTGGACACCAAATGCAGCTGGGTGACCGGGACATACAGGCCGTCTCCGGCGGCGTAGGCGATGTGGATATAGTCTCGGTCGATGCCGTCCACCGGCATTTTGACGATGCCGTCGAAGCGGCCGATGCCGTGGTGCTCATGAACCACCAGGTCGCCGGGGGTGAGGTCGGCGTAGGAGGCCAGCTTGGCGCGGGCGTCCTTCTTGCCCAGGCCCCGGCGGCGTCGGGGGGCGGCCACCAGTTGCCCTTCGGTGAACACGGCCAGCTTGAGCGCGGGGTACTCCAGCCCGCCGGACAGGGCCCCCACGGCCAGGGTGATTCGCCCCGGGGCGGGGGGCTGGGTCAGGGCGAAATCCAAAACGGGGCTCAAATCCCGGCCCTCCAGGAGATCCTTCAGGCGGCCCACCTGGCGCTCCCCGGCGCACAGGGCGACCACGGCGTAGCCCTCGTCCAGGCAGGCGGTCATGTCGGCCATGGCCACGTCGAGGTTGCCGCCGTAGGAGGACATCTGCTTGGCGAACAGGCTGTGAAGCGCCCGGGGGGCGGGCTCGTACCGGCCGGGGAGGATGCTGTCCAAAAAAACCAGCGGCCCTTTGGCGAGGCGGGCCAGCAAGGCGGGCTCGTCCAGGCACAGCGCGGTCATTTCGGGGGACAGCCGCCCCTCGGCCAGGAGGGATTCCATGTCCTCCCCCAGCCGCCAGAGGGTGTTTTTGAGCCGCTCCAGGCTGCGGCGGTACTCGGTGAAAAAGACCACCGTGCCGGGGGGCAGGATGTCGAGGGCGGTGGTCATGTGGGGGTAGAGGAGGGGTAGGTAGCGATCCATGTCGGGGAGATAGCCCGTGTCCCGCAGGCGTTCCATGTCCTGCCGGACGGAGAGGGCCAGGGTGTCGGGGGCGCCCGCCCGGGCGCTCTCCCGGGCGGCCAGGGCCTCCATATCGGCCAGCAGGCCCGCCAGCCCCCCGGGGGAGGCCTGGGGCAGCGCCTCGGCTACGGGCAGCAGGGGGGCGTCGGCCAGGGGGCCGATGCGGCGCTGGCTGTCCGGGTCCACGGAGGAGAGGGTGTCGATTTCGTCGTCGAAAAATTCCACCCGGACGGGGTGGGCCGCTCCGGGGGAATAGAAGTCCACCAAGCCCCCCCGGCGGACGAACTGCCCCACGCCCTCCACCTGTTCGCAGCGGCGGTACCCGGCCAGGACGAGGGCCTCCACCAGGGCGTCGGGGGGCAGAATCAGCTTCGGTTTGAGGCGGAGGGAGGCCTTTTGCAGGGCGTCGGGGGGCAGGGTGCGCTGGAGGAAGGCGTCCACCGGGCCGCAGACCAGCCCGGCCTGCCCGGCGGTCAGGGCGGCCAGGGTGTCCAGCCGGGCCTGCTCCCACTCCCGGGACACGGCCTCCGCCGGATAAAAGCTCCACTCCCGGGCGGGGAGCAGCCGAACCTCCTCCTGGGCGAAGGCGGCGGCGTCGCTCTGCATACGCACGGCCAGCGCCTCGTCGGGGCACAGCACGGCCACCGGCCGACCGGTCAGCCGCCGCACGGCCGCGACCACGTGGGCCTGATGGACAGCCGAAAGACCGCCCAAAGCCACCGGGGTGAGGGTGTCCCCCGGGCTCTGGACGCGGGTCAGCAGGTCTTGGATTTCGGGGAGGGCGGAGAGGGCTTGAGAGAGGGTCAGCATGAAACCTCCAAAGGAAAAAAGGATGAAGAAGGGAAGGGTTGCTTATCCGGCGCGGCTCCACGAGCTGAGCCGCCAGCCGGCGGGGTGTTTGAGAACAAGGAGGGTGGTCCAAACGTTCTGCCCGAAGAAGATGTGCTCGGCCGCGAAGATGACGGCGGGGAGGCCCTGGGTGTTGCCGCCGCCGTAGAAGGTGTCGTCGTCGTCGGCCACCTGGAGGGGCTGGGCCAGGCGCCCGAATTCCTCCGGGGGGAGGCCCGCCTCGGCGGCGGCCCAAGCGGCGGCCCTGTCCTCGGGGGTCAGGGTCCAGTAGCGGACTTTCAGGGGCTCCGTAGGCAGGCTGGTAGACCAGACCTCCCACTGGGCCGCGCCTGTCTTGTTTTTGTTGACGCAGACGATGTAGGCCAGGGGGGCGGCGGCGCCGGGGGTGTCGTCCACGAAGGTGATGACGCGGCCCCTGTCGGCCATGGCGTTGGCGTAATTGTAGCCCTCGTGGGTGTTTTCGGCGGGGCGGAGGGGGAGGATGGCGCCCAGGCACCGGAAGGAGTAGATCGCGGCGGCGTTCTGGGCGAAGGCCATGTCCGACGGGATCATGGACTCGGCAAAGCCCGGCCCCTCCAGGGCCGCGCCGTCGAGACCGTAGGTCTCCCGGCCGAAGGAGGCGACCCGCCAATCCTGCCCGGAGAGGCGATAGAGGGCGATGTAGACCCCGTCGAAGGCGGTGGGGACGGGGGCTTCCACAAACACCATGAAGCGGCCCAGGCCGTATGTTTCCCCGAGGGCGCGATATTTTTGGTGGCTCTCCTCGGCGGGGATCAGCGGGGGGACGGGGGCGACGCGGTCTTGGCAATAGGTCTCGGCGACGGCCAGCGCGGCGGCCATGTCCGCCGCGGTGAGGGCTTCGGTCCAGCCTTCGGTCTCGATGAGGGTGAAGCCGGGGCCGAGGGTGGGCGGCGGGCCGATGGGCGTGGGCGGCGTTGTGGGCGTGAGCGTTGGCGTGGGTTCCGGGGGGGTTGCGGTGGGCGTGGGGTCGGGGGAAACGAGGCTTGGTTCCGGGCTGGGCGCGGGGTCTGTCTCGTCGGAACAGGCGGTCGCCAGGGCGGCGAGGAGGAGGGCGGCGAGCAGCAACGCCAGCGGGCGGCGGCGGATTTTCATGGTGAAGGGCCCCCTTTCGTGGGTCGGATGGGGGGCGGTGGGATGTTTCCCCGCGGTCTGCCGGTTCAGTATCCTTCGTTGGCGACCGTCCAGCCGGTTTCGGTTTTGAGCAGCAGGATGGCGCGGTATATGCCCGGGCCGGCGTGGGTGGTTTCGGCTTCGAAGACAACCGCTTCGCCGGGCGTGTATTCGGCTGTGTACAGGTAGTGGTCGTCGTCCGCCAGGCGTAGGGCGAGTAGGGCGAAGGGGGACGAGGCGTAAAACGCTTCGGCGGCGGCTTGCGCGGCGGCCAGGTCTTCCGGCGTCAGCGATTCGGCCCAGCCCGGTTTGGGGGTCGGGGTTGGGATCGGCGTCGGGGTCGGCGCTGGCGTTAACGTCGGGGTCGGCGCTGGCGTTAACGTTGGGGTTGGCGCTGGCGTTAACGTTGGGATCGGCGTCGGGGTCGGGATGGACGTGGTTTCCGGCGGGGAAACCGGGGCGGTGGGCGACGGCGCGGGGGCGGAGGTACAGCCGGAGGCAACGATCAGCGGCAAGAGCGCGGCGGCAGCCAGCGCGGCGAGGAAACGCTGTTTCACGAAGCGATCATCCTTTACGAAATTGACAATGATTTCATTCGGCTTATTTTCCGTTGTATTGGTTCATGGCGGACTCCGCGCCGGCGCGGAGGATGGCGGAGACGGCTTGGCAGGCGCGGTCGAGGGCTTCGCCGATGGCGGGGGTTTCGGTTTTGGCGAAGGGGCCGAGAACCCAGTCTTTCAAATCGAAATCGGGGTGGGGCGGCGCGCCGACGCCCACTTTGACCCGGGGGAATTCGTCGGTTTTGCATTGGTAGAGAATGCTTTTGATCCCGTTGTGCCCGCCGTCGGAGCCCCGGACGCGGACGCGGAGACGGCCGGGGGGCAGGGCCACGTCGTCGTAGACGACCAGCATATGGCCGCAGGGCACCTTGAAAAACCCCAGGCATTCCCGCAGGGCCTCGCCGCTTCGGTTCATGAAGGTCTGGGGTTTGAGCAGAGCGACGCGAGCCCCCTCGGCCCGGCCCACGCCGTACAGGGACTGGAATTTCAGCTTTTTGAGAGGGATGCCCCACTGTTCGGCCAGCCGGTCGAGCACCAGGAACCCCACGTTGTGACGGGTGTTTTCGTAGGCTTTGCCCGGGTTGCCCAACCCGGCGATCACCCAGTCGATGCCGCCCTCGGCGGCGGCGAAACGTTTGAAGAATGGCATTTTTCCTCCGGCGCGCTGTAGAAATTAAGAATGAAGAATGAAAAATTAGCCAAGAGAGGCGGTTCCCCTGTCCTTGTGGGGGCTGTCCTGCTCTTCCCCGGGCGGGGAAGAGGACGGGGAACGGGGGGCGAAAAATGTTGCTGGTTGGTTGGCCGGTTTTTATGTAGGGCAAGAGGTGTGTTTCTCTTGCCTGGCGCGGGTCAGGTGTTGTGTGGGGCTGGGTGTTTGTTGTGGGCGGGGCAGGCGCAGACGGGGTTGCTGTCGGGGGTCTGGTCTTTGACCTCTGACGTGTGGCGCTTGGAGACCCAGCCCTCTTTGATTTCCTGGCGGGCGCGGGCGATGCCGAGCGCGCCGGGGGGGATGTCGCCGGTGAGGGTGCTGCCGGCGGCGGTATAGGCGTGTTTGCCGACGGTGACCGGGGCGATGAGGTTGGAGTTGCAGCCGATGAAGGCCCCCTCCTCGATGGTGGTGCGGTGTTTGCGGTGGCCGTCGTAGTTGACGGTGATGGCGCCGCAGCCGATGTTGACCCCGTTGCCCACGTCGGCGTCGCCCACGTAGCTCAGGTGGGGGATTTTCGCGCCGCTGCCCACGTTGGCGTTTTTCAGCTCCACGAAGTCGCCGATTTTGATCCGGCTGCCGAGGACACAGCCGGGGCGCAGGTAGGCGTAGGGCCCCACCCGGACGTCGGTGCCCATCTGGCTGTCGTAGACTTGGGAGGCGTTGACCACGCCCCGGTCGCCGATGATGGCGTCGGACAGCACGGTGAAGGGGCCGATTTCGCAGTCCTCGCCGATGATGGTGGCCCCCTGGATGATGACGCCGGGGAGGATGGTGGTGTCCCGCCCGATGACGGCTTCGGCGGAAATGATGGTGTTGGAGGGGTCGAGGACGGTGACGCCGCTCATCATATGCTGTTCCACCACCGCCGTTTGCATGGCGCGGCGGGCCATGTGCAGCTCCAGAGGGTTTTGGATACGGGCGGCTCCGCCCATGCCGTCGGACACAAAGAACTCGCCCAGGGGCAGCCGGTCGGCGTTCATGCTCTTGCAGGCGGCGGCAAAGTCGAACCGGTTGTCCAGGTAAGAGAAGACCCGCTGGGCGTCGGCCCGGGAGAAGCAGAAGACGCCGGTGGGCACCTCGTCGTCGGTGAGCAGCTCGGTGAGGAATTTGCCGCCGACGGCGTGGGCCGAGGAGAGGGCGTCCACAGCGTGGGCGGTGAGCAGGGCGGGGGCGGTGACAAACAGGACCTCGCCCTGTTCCCCGTCGCCGCCGGACACGTAATCCAGCACATCCTGGCTGAGGGCGGGGGCCCCGGCGTCGAGGACGGTGATGCCGGTCATGGCGGGGGCGAAGCAGGGCAGCAGCAGACTGTCCAGCGCCCGGTCGTCCCGCACGACGCAGGCCGAATGGCCCCCCACCCCGCACAGGGCGTCGGAAATCCAGCTCAAGAGGGGCTTGAAGAGGATCTCCTGCATGAGCATCGGGTATTTGGAACCGCCGTCCCGCGACGGCCCGGAGACCAGGATGACAGCACGGGTCGCAGACATGATCATTCCTCCAAGATAGAAGTTGGCAGCGGGTGTTAGGCGTTGGCGGGGGTTGGGGGCGCGGCGCTCAAAATTTTCGCGGCCAGCATGGCGGCCCCGAAGCCGTTGTCGATATTGACCACGCCCACCCCGGCGGCGCAGGCGTTGAGCATGGACAGCAGGGCGGCCAGCCCGCCGAAGGAGGCCCCGTACCCGACGCTGGTGGGGACGGCCACCACGGGGGCGCTCACCAGCCCGCCCACCACGCTGGCCAAAGCGCCCTCCATGCCGGCGACGACGACGACCACCCCGGCGGCGTTTATCCGGCCCATCACGGCCAGCAGGCGGTGCAGCCCGGCCACGCCCACGTCGTAAACCCTGTCCGCCTTGTGGCCGACGGCTTCCAGCGTGAGGGCGGCCTCTTCGGCCACGGGCAGGTCGGCCGTTCCGGCGGACACCACGGCGGCCAGGCCGGGGCGCTCCTGGCGCAAGCCGCCCCAGGAGACCAACCGGGCCGTCTCATGGTAGAGCGCGCCGGGCAGGGCGCGGGCCACGGCGGCGGCGGCGTCTCGGTCGGCCCGGGAGGCCAGCAGGGCGGTCGCCCCGCCCCCGGCCAGCCGCCGGGCGATCTCCTCGATTTGCCCGGGGGTTTTGCCGGGGCAGAAAATGACCTCGGGGAAGCCCTGGCGCAGGGCCCGATGGTGGTCGATCCGGGCGAAGCCCACGTCCTCGAAGGGCATCGTTCGCAGGCGCTCCAGCGCTTCGGTCTCGGTCAGCCCCCCCGCCCGGACGGCGCGGAGCAGGGTCAGCAGAGATTGCTCGTCCATGTTTAATGTGTCCCCCGGGTGAGAAAATATGCAGAGAAGGGAATGGGCATGACAATTGACAATTGACGAGGGGCAACTGTCAATTGTTTTCGTCAGTCTACGTCTTCGATGACTGTTTCGGGGGGGGCGCTGAGTTGGTCGGGGTTTTTGAAAATTTCCTTGAGCATACGGAAGACGCTGGCGAAATAGTAGCCGTCGCAGACGCGTTCGTCGATGGACAGGGAATACTCCAAGAAGCGGCGCTCGGTGACCTGGCCCTCCCGGTTGAGGACGAACTCCTTCTGCTTGGGGCCGATGGCCAAAAACAGGGGGCAGTTGCCGAAGTTGTACAGGTGATGATCGACGCCGGGCAGGCTGATGGAGCCCAGATCGGTGATGAACATGCTGCCGTGGAAGGGGCTGAGATTGATCAGGCCTCGGGGCAGCTTGCCGAAATAGTCCAGCAGCTTGAAAACGCCCACCGCCCAGCGGAGAAAGAGGCCGGGGATGCGGTTGAGGATGCGGGCGGCGCTGTCGGCGCTGTTGGAGTCGCCCTCCCAGCGGGCCTCGGCGATGACGGCGTTGATTTTGTGGAAGATGTCCTCGGTGGTGTCGGCGGGGGTGCAGATCACTTTGACGGTGGTCTCCTGGCCGTCCAGGGTGAACTCTTTTTTGACGACAAAGTTGATTTCGATGTGATGCCGGGCGTACACCTTCTGCCCGGAGACGAAGCGGTTGATGGCCGGGCGCTGGGAGACGATGCGCACATAGGCCGACAGAAAAAAGTGCAGCATTCCGTAGCCTTTGAGGCCCTCAACGCGCTTTTGGCGGATATACTTTTCGGCGGCCTTGATGTCGAGGCTGCTGTGAAACACGTTGGTGGAACCGGCCCGGTCGGGCATGATGTAAGGGGCCACCCGGTTGAGGGGGTCGAGGGAGCGCAGACGGCGGCCCTCAAACCGGTCGCCCAGGCGGCGTTTGCGGGGTTTGGACGGGGCGGGGGGCGGTGTCGTCGGTGTCGTCGTCGTCTGAGGCTCCTGTGTTTGCTGCGGCATATTTTTACACATCCCATATCAGAGGTTGGCGGGGAGAGACTACCCGCCCGATTTTTGTTGCTTATCTTATAGTATACTGATTTTAGCGGAAAAGTACAACCGGTTTTTTGTGGGGGGGGAACGAAACGAATTGAAAATTACGAATTACGAATGAAAAATTGCGGGATCGCGCAGGGCGCGATGATTCAATTTGCCGCGCAGCGGATCCGCCATGTTTCATTTTTCATTCTTAATTCTCAATTCGCAATTGCCACTTTCGTTCGGGTATGGTATACTTTTGGGAGCGACGGGGTGGGACGCGAACCCCGGGTAAGAACGGGATCGCCGCGGCGCGGGGTATGGTGCGCGGCGGAGACGAGTGGGAGGGGCCAATGAAAAACACCGAAAAGACCATGGAAAAAATCGTGGCGCTGTGCAAGGGCCGGGGGTTTGTCTTTCCGGGCAGCGAGATTTACGGGGGCCTGGCCAATTCGTGGGACTACGGGCCGCTGGGCGTCGAGCTGAAAAACAACGTCAAGCGGGCCTGGCTGAAGAAGTTCGTCCAGGAGTCCCCGCACAATGTGGGGCTGGACAGCGCCATTTTGATGAACCCCCAGGTGTGGGTGGCGTCCGGGCATGTGGGCGGGTTTTCCGACCCGCTGATGGATTGCCGGGCCTGCAAGACCCGCCACCGGGCCGACCAGCTCATCGAGGCTCGGGGGGTCAACCCGGCCGGGTGGGATTTCGCGCGGATGAGCGCCTATATCAAGGACGAGGGGATCGTTTGCCCCGACTGCGGCAAGCAGGACTTCACCGACATCCGCACCTTCAACCTGATGTTCAAGACCTTCCAGGGGGTCACCGAGGACGCCAAAAACCAGATCTACCTGCGGCCCGAGACGGCGCAGGGGATTTTTGTGCAGTTTAAAAACATCCAGCGGGCCACCCGGCGCAAAATTCCCTTCGGGGTGGCGCAGGTGGGCAAATCCTTCCGCAACGAGATCACGCCGGGCAACTTCATCTTCCGCACCCGGGAGTTCGAGCAGATGGAGCTGGAGTTTTTCTGCCGCCCGGGCACCGATTTGGAGTGGTTCGACTACTGGAAGGAGTACTGCCGCCAGTGGCTGCTGGATTTGGGGCTGCGCGAGGAGAATCTGCGCCTGCGCGACCACGAGGCCGCCGAG
>JAITQI010000187.1 GCA_031289065.1 Oscillospiraceae bacterium | reverse complement strand
GGTGTCGAACTCGGTGGCGGTGACTTTGCCGCTGGCCACGGCGAGTTTGACGAAGGTGTAATCATAGGCCAGGACGGCTTTGATGGTGTTGCCGTCAACGATCAGGTCAACAGGGTTGTCACCAACGACGAGGTTCAGGTTGGTGTCAACGTCTTCCAGGAAGTTGATATACAGCGTATTGTTGGAGAGGGCAGCGACACTCGCGCTCGTGTAAGTCGTACCGGACACGACGATCGAGACGGTGCCACTAGCGGTCAGATCGTCAGCGGTGACTTGGATCAGTTCGTCAGCGTTGTTCAGGACCGGTTTGCCATACAGTTTGGTGATTTTGAAGCCGGGAGGGGCGACCTGCGGCTCGGTCTTGACATAGAGGGTCACGCTGCGGCCGATCAGTTCGAAGTCGGCGGCGACGTCAGCGGAGACAGCAATTTTTCCATAGATATCAGTTTCGATCGTATTGCCGCCGGTTTTGGTTTTGCCGTCGATGCCGACATAGCGGTTGGCGAGGACGCGAGCGTCATCCAGGGTCTGCAGGCCGAAGTATTCCTCGACAACGGTCTTGGAGGTGGTGTTGGAGATTTCATGGGTGTCTTTTACGTAGCTGACGATATTGGTGAACAGGGTGTTGTAGATGGCGTGAGCCATGACTTCACGGGTGATGGGCCTGGAGAAGTCAACATTCTCGATGCCTTCGATCAGGCCGGTTTTGTCGGCGAGAGCGAGAACTCTGTTGGCCCATTCGGAGCCCTGGTCGTAGCCTTCGTACTCGGGGATGAAGCCGATGACGCCCAGGAGAACTTTCAGGGTCTCGAAGCCGGTGATGTCGCGTTCCGGCTCGAAGGTGGTGGCGGAGGTGCCGTTGATGATTTTTTCGATGTAGGCCCAGTTGACATGACCGGCGTACCATTTGGAGCTGTCATAGTCGGTGAAGGGGACGTTGGTGGTTTTGTAGCGGTCCGCGTCGGCGGGGTTGGCGTAGGTGCCGTGCTCGATGACATAGGCGGTTTTGATGAGCTCGGCTCTGGTGGCGGTGTCCTTCGGACTGAAGAGGTTGTCGGATCCGATGATGATCTGCAGTTCGTAGAGCAGGTCAAGGTCGGCGGCGAAATCGGGGTTGATGTCTTCTTGGTCATCGTATGTAACCGCGCTCGCATAAGGGACAACTAAAGCGAGAGCCATTACAAAGACGAGAACCAGCGCTGTGAGTTTCTTGAAGTTACGCATGTGATAGGTTCCTCCTCGTAATAATTTCAAGGCGAGGACATTCCTCCCTTGTACGGCAATATCATACAGCGCCCCCGGGCGCAAGTCAACAGTTTTGAGGCAGGTGTAACACAACTGTAACTTTGCGGGCGGCTGTAATCTTCCGGTAACCGCCGTTTGGGGGCGCGGGGCCGTTTTTTCGCTATCCGGTAGTAATTATCGTTGCGGCGCAGAGGTTTCTGAAGGGACGAGGGACGTTTTTCCAGGGAAAATATTTCGCAAAAAAACCGGATTCATTTGGCAGGTATGCCAATCGCCCCGCGAGGCAAGCTAAGGGATGAAAAAACACCGTGAAAGGACTGTGCCCACATGAAACAAATCCTCGCGGCCCTGACCGCGGCGACCCTGCTGGCCGGACTGGCCCTGACCGCCGCCGCCCGCCCCCTCAACCGCCCGGTCTACCCCGACATGCCCCCGCCGGAGGCCAGCGACGACGGCGACGTCAATTGACAATTGACGATGGACAATTTCCCCCCAAGCCCCGGCGGGGGCTTGGGGGGTCTTTTTAGTGTTCGGGGGTTACTTCATCTAAGGAGAGGCTGAAGGAGGGGACGCAGTGTTCCAGGAACCAGGCGACTTCGGGGCTGTGCATGGCGTCCAGCTTTTCTCGTGTCTGGCGGGCGGCGGGGGCGAACTCCCGGTTGCCGTCCCGGAGCTCCTCCAGGCACTTGACGTAGGCGGCCAGCTTGTCGGCGGCGCGGACCAGGGCGTCGGTGCCGGGGTCGGACTGTTCGGCGAGGAGGGGGGTGTAAGCGGGGCGGAGGCTTTCGGGCAGGAGGGCCAGCAGCCGGCGAGCGGCGGTCTCCTCGACCCGGCGGTAGGCGGCGCGGAGGTCTGGGTCGAAGTATTTGACCGGGGTGGGCAGGTCGCCGGTGAACAGCTCGGCGGCGTCGTGGAACAGCGCGGCGGCGGCGGCCCTGTCCGGGTCGGCGGGCAGGCCCAGTATGTCCCGGCGGACGAGGGCCAGGGCGTGGGCGAAGACGGCGGTCATGTAGCTGTGTTCCTGCAGGTTTTCCGGCTGGGTGTTGCGCATCAGGCCCCACCGGCCGATGTGCCTCATCCGGGAGATCAGCGCGAAAAAATGAACGGACATATAAGCACCTCCGTGTTGTCATCGGTTTTTTGAGTCGATAGTCTCCAAGAGGGACAGCAGGGCGTCCAAGGTGTTGTCCTCCGGGCGGCGCAGGACGTGTTCCAGCAGGCGGCGCTGGGCCCGGCCGATTTGGGGCCCGGCGAGGCCCACCAAGGCGAGGTGTTCTCCGGTGAGGGCCAGCTGCTTCACGGAGAGGCAGGGCCCCGGGCGGAGAACCTCTCGCAGGGCGGGTACATATCGGGGGGGGCCACCCGCCAGGGCGTCACCGGCGGCGGCGGCGCACAGGGCTTCGGGGACGCCCC
Organism: Oscillospiraceae bacterium; assembly: GCA_031289065.1. Classification (GTDB taxonomy): domain Bacteria; phylum Bacillota; class Clostridia; order Oscillospirales; family UBA929; genus JAIRTA01. The sequence continues at coordinate 18,760 of JAITQI010000187.1, read as the reverse complement.
GGTCGGCGCACAGACGGCGCCAGCCGACGGGTTCCCCGGGCAGGGGCTGGGCCAGCGCCCATTCGGCCCCCATCCCCGCCGGATAGGTCACCCGGTTGGGCAGCCGCAGGGCGCGGAGAAAGGCGAGGCTGTCCGCCAAGCACCCGGCCCGCCGCAGCAGCGCGGCCAATCCGGCCCAACGGGTTTCAGGTTTGCGGGGCAGGGTTTTCAGCGTCTCCAAGGGCAGCCGGAAGGTCGGGTGGGCAGTGAGGAGCGGGTCCAGCAGGCCCAGGGGCAGCACGTCGGCCAGCCGCGCCGCCGCGCCGGACAGCAGGATGCGCTCCAGCTCGGCGCTCACCCGTTCCGGGGCGAGCCGGGCGGTCAGCGGGGCGCAGGCGGACATGGCGTCCCAGGTCGCGGCCTCGATCCCAAAGCCCAGCATGGCGGAAAACCGGACCGCCCGCCACAGGCGCAGGGCGTCCTCCCCGAACCGGGCCGCCGGGTCGCCCACACAGCGGATGATACGCCGACGCAGGTCGTCCCGCCCGCCGAAGGGGTCGATGACCTGCCCGTCCGGCCCCAGGGCCATGGCGTTGACGGTGAAGTCCCGCCGGGCCAAATCCGCTTCCAGACGGGGCACAAAGGTCACGCTGTCCGGCCGACGGCCGTCGGTGTACCCCCCCTCGGTGCGGAAGGTGGTCACCTCCACGGCCAGGCGGCCCAGAAGGACGGTCACCGTCCCATGCTTCAACCCGGTGGCGGCGGTGCGGCGGAACAGCGCGGTCACTTGTTCGGGCAGCGCGGCGGTGGCCACATCCCAATCGTGGACACGACGCCCCAGCAGCGAATCCCGCACGCAGCCCCCCGCCGGAAACGCCGGAAACCCACTGTCTCGCAAGCGGGTCAAAATTGCGGACACCCCTTCGGGGAGGGCGAAGGGTTCGGACATGAGCGAGCCACCACCTTGACAATTGACAATTGACAATTGACGATTGACAATAATCCATCGACGGCTTTACAATCCAGACTGTCAAAAAAGCTGGCATGCTAAGTAGCGAACGGGGGATCGTGTGAAAGGGGAGCGGCGAGCCTCCGCTTTCGCGTGTTGTCACCCGCCCGCGGACGGCAAAGCGGGGATTCAATCGGCTCTGGGAGGGCCGATTGAATCCCCGCTTCCCGGACGGTTTAACAGGCGCGGAACTTGGGTAAGGTTACAATCATAGGGACTCGTCTTCGGGTTCCTCGGTGTCCTCGGCGGCGGTTTCCCGCTCCCGGGTTTCCAGTTCCTGGCGGTAGAGCTGCAGGATGGACTCCTCCAGCATTTCCCGTACCTGGGCGTTGATGGGATGGACAATATCCCGGTAGGTGCCGTCCGGCATTTTCCGGGAGGGCATCGCCAGGAAATAACGGCCGGGCCCTTCAATGACCTTGATGTCGTGCACGACCAGTGAATCGTCAAAGGTGACAGAGACAACCGCTCGCATCCTGCCTTCTTCCTGCAGTTTGCGGATTTTGATATCCGTAATGTTCAATTCCGTTTCCCCCCGCCAAAAAAATTTTCCACAAATATGAGATTGGGTATTTATAAATCGGCGCACATGAAATATAATATTAGTATTGCGTGTTTTCGCGTCTTTACACCCCGCTCTGTCGAATTTCTCCGCTCCGCGCCCCGCGCCCGTTTTCGGGCGGAAACAATATTCACCACGAACAGCGTGAACGCTTGGAGGAGATCCATACGAACAGCCCTGAAATCAATGCCTGCCTGCGCCCCGGGCGGCACGCCCATTTGATTGGGATCGGCGGGGTGTCCATGAGCGCCTTAGCCGAAGTGCTGGCGGCCCGCGGACTCATCATCACCGGTTCGGACATGCAGTCCAGCGAAACCATCGACCGTCTGCGGGCCCTCGGCCTGCGCATCGGCATCGGACATACGCCGGAAGCCGTTCACGGCGCGGACTGCGTCATCCGCACGGCGGCGGCTCGGGAGGACAACCCGGAAGTCATGGAGACCCGGCGTCTGGGTCTCCCCTTGTTTGAACGCGCCCAAGCGTGGGGACACATCATGCGGGATCACGCGGCCGCGCTTTGCATCGCGGGCACCCATGGGAAGACAACCGCCACCTCTATGGCTGCGCAAATCGCGCTGGCCGGGGCGCTGGATCCCACCGTCATGATCGGCGGCACCCTCCCGGCCATCGGTGCGGGTCATCGGGTGGGCGACGGGCGGCTCATCATCATGGAGGCCTGCGAATACTGCAATTCGTTTCTGAATTTCTCACCTACCATCGCGGTCGTTCTGAACATTGAGGAAGACCATTTGGACTGTTTTGCAGATCTGGAAGAAATTGTGTCCTCCTTCACCCGGTTCGCGTTGCTGACGCCGGAAAAAACCGGGCTGCTACTGTTGTGCGCCGACGATCCCGGCGCGATGCGTCTGTCCGGATTGCCCCGAACCGTGCTGACATTCGGTCAAAGCGAGGGAGCTGATGTGTATCCCGAAGGGTTGACCTTTGAGCGCGGCTATGCGCGGTTCGACATTATGACCCGGGGGCGGTTTTACGCCTCGGCGGCCCTGGGGGTGCCCGGGGCGCACAACGTCACCAACGCGCTGGGCGCGGCGGCGGCGGCCTGGCAAATCGGGCTGCCGGGGGACGCGGTGACCCGGGGGCTGGAAACCTTCCGGGGCGCGGCCCGGCGGTTTGAACTGACGGGGGACTACAGGGGCGCCACCGTGGTGGACGACTACGCCCACCACCCCACCGAAATCGCGGTCACTTTGGCCGCGGCGCGGGGCATGGGGTTTTCCCGCGTCCTGTGCGCCTTCCAGCCCCACACCTATTCTCGGACAGCCGCGCTGTTCCCGGATTTTGTCGCGGCGCTGGGGGGGGCCGACCGGGTGTACATGGCGGAAATTTACGCCGCCCGGGAAAAAAACACCATTGGCATTTCGGCGCGGCGTTTGGCCGAAGAGCTGCCGAACGCGGCCTTTTTCGAGGACTTGGACAGCCTGGCCCAGGCGCTGGCCCGGGAGGCCCGCCCCGGCGACCTCATTTTGACCATGGGCGCGGGGGACATCTGGCGGGTGGCCCGAGCTCTGACCGGGCCCAACGCGCCGACCCAGCCCGGCGGCGGGAAAAGGGGACGACTACAGGAAAAATAAGGCAAGGTGTCGCGGTAACACATAAAAGCGTTGGTATACAGCGGTATTCTCATACGACCCCTTGTCAGCGGATCGTATCCGGCCCGGCGCGTTTCCGCCGGAAAAATCATACAACAAAGTTCTGCCAGCACCCGGCAGAACTTCTTCGTTCCTGTCAAAGCCTGCGGATCCATTTGCGCAACGGTATCAGTCAGCGCGGCCCAGAAGACCGGCTAATTTTGCATTTGTTTGCGGCGCGAGAGATTGATGGTGCCGTCCTGCATCTCGCTGACCCAGTCCAGGGACTTGCCGGTGCCGTAGGCCACGCAGGAAATCGGTTCGTCGGCCACATGGGTGGCGATGCCGGTCTTGGACTCGATGAGTTTGTCGAAGCCCCAAATCAGGCTGCCGCCGCCGGTCATCACGATGCCGTTGGTGGAAATGTCGGCCACCAGTTCAGGGGGGGTGCGCTCCAGGACGCCGTGAATCCCCTCCACAATGCGGGTGGAGACCTCCTCGAAGGCTTCGATCATCTCGTTGGAGGTGACGGTGAACACCCGGGGCAGACCGGTCATCAGGCAGCGGCCCTTGATTTCCACGCTGACGTCGTCCGGGCGGGGATAGACGCAGCCGATGCTCATTTTGAGATCCTCCGCGCTGCGCTCGCCGATGAGGACGTTGTGTTTGCGGCGGATGTATTTGATGATGGCCTCGTCGAACTGGTCGCCGGCGATTTTGATGGAGGAGGACTCCACGATGCCGGACAGGGAGATGACCGCGATGTCGGTGGTGCCGCCGCCGATGTCCACCACCATGTTGCCGCAGGGCTTGGTGATGTCGATGCCCGCCCCGATGGCCGCGGCGACCGGTTCCTCAATGAGATAGACCCGCCTGGCCCCGGCCTGGAGACCGGCGTCGATGACCGCCCGCTCCTCCACCTCGGTGATGCCGCTGGGCACGCAGATGACAATACGCGGGCGGAACAGGCTGAAGCCGGACACCTTGCGCAAAAACTCCTTGATCATGCGCTGGGTCATCTCGTAATCGGAGATGACGCCTTCCCGGAGCGGCCGCATGGCGACAATGTGGCCCGGGGTGCGCCCGAGCATTTTTTGGGCGTCGGTGCCCACCTTGAGCAGCTTGCCGGTGTTCTTGTCAATGGCCACCACCGACGGCTCACGCAGGACAATGCCTTTGTTTTTAATGAAAACCAATATGGATGCGGTTCCTAAATCAAGACCGATATCCCGGTTGAATAACGACATCGTCCACGCCATTTCGCCGCCACCGCAGCGGCTTGCTTCTCTCACCCGAGCGGATAAATTTCGGGTAAGGCGCCCGCCCGGATAACCGTTCTCCCCCCAAAAACCGGAGAACCCGCACCCGAGCCGACTGTCACCGCTTGGCGGACGCCGCCGGGCAAACGGTACCTCTCGACGCGCCGTCACACCGAACGGCGGTCCCTTATCGCCTATTATACCTGACATGTTTTCATTTTGCAATACGTTTCCCGGAAAAAATCATCATTTTCCTCTTCTGACTGCTGAATCTTCGTTCGTTTTGCTTCCAAAATCTCCCGCCCGGGCGAAGGCGGCGCAAACCACCGACCGCGCCCCCGCTTGATAGAGACATTCGACGCACGCCCCCAGGGTGGCCCCCGTGGTGAGAATGTCGTCCACCAGCAGAATTCGCTTGTCCGCCACCGCTTTGGGCAGCGCCGCAAAAGCGCCGGAGACGTTTGTCCGCCGGGCTTCCGGCGTGTTGAAGCCGGTTTGGGGCGGAGCGTCTCGGGTTTTGCGCAGGGTGGGGACAAGGGGCGTCCACAGCCGCCCAGCCAGCGCCCGGGCCAGCAGCTGGGCCTGGTCGTAGCCGCGCTGGCGCAAACGCTTGGCGCTCACCGGCACCCAGGAGACCAGGTCGAACCCGGGCAGCCCCTCCGCCGCGTCGGCCATGTAGGCGGCCATGGGCTCGGCCAATTTGTAGCGCCCCCGGAACTTATACCGATGCATGAGCTCCCGCACCGGTTCCACATAGTAAAACGGCGCGACACAGACGCCGCCGGGCACGGCAAACCGCGCCCCCGTCGGCGTGAAGGGCAGTCCGCCCGTCCGGCAGAGGGGGCAGACCGTTTCGCCTTTGCCGGTCACCGGCTTCTGGCAGAACAGGCAACGGGCCGGGTAGAACAGCCTCAACAGAGGCTCCGCCCACGTCGGCGCGCTCATGTCGCGGCGTCCCCGCGTCGGAATTCGCCGACCAGTCCCCGCAGCAGCTCCGTCTGGGTCTGGCTCAGGCCGGTCACGTCCAACCCGATCGCCTTGGGGTAGCCGTATAGGAAATCCATGGACACATTAAAGTAGTTGCGTATCCGCATCAGCACCTGATGAGAGGGCAGGCGGGTCGAGGACTCGAAAGACGAAATCATGGACTTGGAGACGTACAACGCGTCCGCCAACTGTCTTTGCGTAATGCCCTGCCCGCGACGAAGCTCTTTTAGGCGATGGCCGAAGTCCACCATTATGCACACTTCCATTCACAATCTGTGAACAGTATAACAATGGTTTGCCCCGGATTGGATGATATTTATACGCATGTTTGTGGGCAAGCAAGATTCCAACAGAAAACGGGGGGCGCCCCCCCGTCTGTCGCTTATCTATTTAGCCCTCTCTCATGTCGCCTCCGGCAAGGCTTCCGGGGGCGGCGCGTGTTTGGCCAGCAGGCGTTTTTTGTGGCTCAGGATGCGGGGCAGGAAGAAGAGGCCCCGGCCCACCCAGTCCACCGACATGGACAGCCAAATGCCCTCCAGGCCCATGCCCAGATAGACGCCGAAGAACCAGGAGCCGAACACCCGCAGGATAAACATGCTACACACGGACACCCACATGGTGAACTTCACGTCCCCCGAGGCCCGCAGACCGCTGGGGGCGACGAAGGAGACCGCCCAGAACAGGGGCGTCGTCACCAGCAGCAGACCCATGACGCTTCGGCTGAGTTCCAGGGACTCTTGGGTGGGCTGGTACAGGCTGATGCCCGTGCCCAACAGGGGCCACATGATCAGGGAGAGGATGGTCTGCATGGCGGTGGCGGCCAGGGTGAAGCCCAGGGCGAATTTTCGGACATCCCCGAACCGTTTTGCCCCGTAAATGCGCCCCACCACGGTGACGGCGATGACCTGCATACTGCCGCCGGGCAGGTTGACAAAGCCCACAAGCGAGCTACAAATCGAGTTGGCGGCCAGGGCCGCCGTGCCCATCCCGGCCAGGAAGACCTGGACGATCAGCTTGCCGCCGTTGAACATGAGGGAATCCAGCCCGGTGGGGATGGCCACCTGGAGCACCGGACGGAGGATTTTGCCGGACAGCTTGGGACTGATACGGGGCAGATAGAGTCCCCCGTGCCCCCGCATGAGGGACAAGCTCAAGAAAATCACCGGCACCAGCCGAGAGGCCACCAAGCCCCAGCCCGCCCCGGCCACGCCCAGGTTCATTAAGGAGATAGCCGGCCAGGCGATGAGAATATAGGCGGTGTCGGTCATGACCGAACCCAGCATGGGCAGGCGCACATTGCCGGCCGCCCGCATGATGCCCGCCATGGTGGAGAAAAGGGCCTGCAGGGGCAGGGACAGGGAGGAAAAGGTCAGGTACAGTTTGGCGTTGGACAGCACGGCGGGTTCCGCCCCCGGGAAGAGCGACGACAGCAGGGGGTCGGCCAGGATCATCATCAGCCCGCCGATGCCCAGGCCGATGTAGGCGGCCAGGGTGATGGACTGGGCGGCGGACTGCCCCGCTTCCTCCCGGCGATCCGCCCCCAGGCGTTGGGAGACGATGATGGTCGTGCCCGACGCCACGGCGATGAAGGTGGTCGTCAGGATGGCGTTTATCGTGCCCACCAGGCCCACCCCGGCCACCGCCGCCGGGCCCACCCCGGAGACCATCATGGTGGACAGCATGGAGATGAACACGGCAAAGGACTGTTCCAGCAGCACCGGCCAGAGCAGCCTGGTGATACCGCGCAGGTCGTATGTCATGGCAAAACTCGCCCCCAGCGCCGGGGCGGGCGTCTGTCCCCCTCGACGGTTTTCTTCGCGACGGTCGGTCGCCTGTATAGTTTACTCCTGTGTTGGGGAAAAGGCAAGCCGGAACATTCCCGTTGAGAGCGGCCGGGACGGAACTGTTTATTGCACCAAAAACCAGCCGGATTCGTCGAGATTTTTTCGCCGTCCGCGGGGCCATGGCGGGGCGCCGGGTTCGCCCCCATGAGAAAAAATTGCAACCGGCGGGGCGGAATGATATAATATGATTTACGCTTAAATCGTTTATGCGCCCATGTCAATGTATTTATTAGGAGGTTCCTCCACGTGACCGATCAAAAACGCGTCCGCAATTTTTGTATCATCGCCCACATCGACCACGGCAAATCCACCCTGGCCGACCGGCTCATCGAGAGCACCAACGCGGTGGCCCGGCGGGAGATGTCCGATCAGATTCTGGACAACATGGACCTGGAGCGGGAGCGGGGCATCACCATCAAGGCCCGGGCCATTCGGCTGGACTATGTGGACGCCGGGGGGGAGAGCTACGTGCTCAACCTGATCGATACGCCCGGCCATGTGGACTTCAACTACGAGGTGTCCCGCAGCTTGGCCGCCTGCGAAGGGGCCCTGCTGGTCGTGGACGTCTCCCAGGGCATCGAGGCCCAGACGCTGGCCAACACCTACCTGGCGCTGGAGCACGATTTGGAAGTGCTGCCGGTGCTCAACAAAATCGACCTGCCCGCCGCCGACGTGGACAGGGCGGTGCACGAGATTGAAAACATCATCGGCCTGCCCGCCGCCGACGCGCCCCGGGTGTCGGCCAAGCTGGGGGTGGGTATCGACGAGGTGCTCTCCTGCATCGTGAAGGGCATCCCCGCCCCCAAGGGCGACCCGGACGCGCCCCTCAAGGCGCTGATCTTCGACAGCCAGTACGACGCCTACAAGGGTGTCATCGTCTACGTCCGGCTCATCGACGGCGTCCTGCGCCCCGGCACAGAGGTGCGGCTGATGGCCACCGGGGCGGAGTTCAGCGTGGTGGAGGCCGGCGTCCTGCGTCCGCTGGGTATAGAACCCCGGCCCGAAGGGCTGTCGGCGGGGGAGGTTGGGTATTTTGCCGCCTCCATCAAAACCGTGCGGGACACCCGGGTGGGGGACACGGTCACCCAGCGCGACCGGCCCGCCGCCGAAGCCCTGCCCGGCTACCGCAAGGTGCAGTCCATGGTGTTCTCCGGGGTCTACACCGCCGACGGGGCCAAGTACCCCGACCTGCGGGACGCCCTGGAAAAACTCCAGCTCAACGACGCCTCCCTCACCTTCGAGCCGGAGAGCTCGGTGGCCCTGGGCTATGGGTTTCGCTGCGGCTTTTTGGGGCTTTTACACATGGAGGTCATTCAGGAGCGCCTGGAGCGGGAGTACAACCTGGATCTCATCACCACCGCCCCCAGCGTCATCTATAAAATTCACAAGCTGAACGGGGAGCTGGTGGTCATCGACAATCCCCTCAACTACCCCAACCCCGCCGAAATCGACTACCCGGAGGAGCCCTTCGTGGCCGCGTCGGTCATCACTCCCTCCGAGTACGTGGGGAGCATCATGGAACTGTGCCAGCAACGGCGGGGCACTTTTAAGGACATGAAGTACCTGGAAGAAAACCGGGTGGAGCTGCACTACGACCTGCCGCTGGCCGAAATCATCTACGACTTCTTCGACGCCCTCAAATCCCGCACCCGGGGCTACGCCTCCCTGGACTACGCCCTGTCCGGCTACCGCAAGAGCGATCTGGTCAAACTGGACGTGCTCTTAAACGGCGACGTGGTGGACGCCCTATCCTTCATCGTCCACGCCGAGTCGGCCTATCCCCGGGCCCGGCGTATCGCCGAAAAGCTCAAGGACAACATTCCCCGCCAACTCTTCGAGGTGCCGGTGCAGGTGGCCATCGGCGGGAAGATCATCGCCCGGGAGACCGTCAAGGCCATGCGCAAGGACGTGCTGGCCAAATGCTACGGCGGCGACATCACCCGCAAGAAAAAGCTGTAGTAAAAACAGAAAGAGGGCAAAAAGCGGATGCGCAGCCTGGGCAGCGTCGAGGTGCCCCAGGAGGCGGGTATGGCCGTACTGAAATTGGATGAATGACGACGAAGAGTACAGAAGCCCCGCGGGGGTCCGTCCCCCGTCTTTCTGTCCTCTGTCTTCTCTCTTGGAAAGGATTTATGTTATGATGAAAACTCTGTTTGGGAAAGCGATCTCGCTTCTGTTGGCGGCGCTGACTGTTCTTGCCCTGTTGGCGGGGTGCCAAACCGGTTCGGAGACGAGCCCGTCCGCCACCGGCGTGCCTCCGCAGGAAACGCCGACGGTTTCTGGGACAGGGGAAACGCCAGCGGCCCCGGGCAGGGAGAACTCCTCGGTTCGCCTGGCGGACATTCAATCCGGTTGGGTCTGGGCGCTTTCCAACGGGGAATCCGAGACCCCCGGGGATCGCTTGGTGGCCGTGTCCTACGCCGCCCCCGGCGATTGGGAGTCGCGAACCCTGGCGGTCGGCTCCGGCGGCGTGTTCCCCGTGGGGTACGCGGGGGAGAAGGAGGCCGACGGCCGCAACGGGGATTACTATCTGACCTTTGACGGCGTGCCCGGCCCCAGCTGGCGGGTCGCCGAAGGGTCTCTGCCCGTGGGGCAGGACGACTATCTGCTACTGCCCGCCTCCTGCCAAAGCGGGCTTCTGGCCTTCACCCCCGTCAAAGAAGACCCGGCGGAGCGGGCGGGGTTCGACAATCACGGGCACCCCGCCGCTGACCCGGCGGATGTGGCGACGATGGAGGCCCTGAAGAAGGGCCGCGTCGTCATGCATTCCGAACTGCTGGCCACCGACGCCGACGGGGGCCGCGTCGCCCTCTTCCAGTTTGAAAACACCGATTACGGGCTGCTGATCCTGGCCTACCTGCGGGGGGATCTGGTGATCGTCAGAGAGTTCATCGGCAGCGTCTGGGCGGACGGCGTCGGCTGGCGGGCGGACATGGAGCCGGACGACGCCGCCCTGTTTGAAGTCGCCATGCTCTGCCAAACCGCAGAGGGGTTGACCATTGGCTTTTTGTGGTACGGCGCGGAGGGGGTCAATCGGTATCTATTGGCGGAAAACGGGGGGCATTTCACCGACTTCGTCTCGGAGAGCTGGTATTATGACCGCTGGGAAGACAGCGTTCAGCAGACCGTCTACGAGCTCAGTAACGCCGAACTGTGGCCGGAACTGACGGCGGCGGCGCTTGTCGGCACCTGGACGGGCGCGTGGGACACCACGGATTGGGCGTCCGTGGCGGAGGATGAGGACCTGATCACCTTCACCTTCCGCCCCGACGGCACGGGGCAGGCGCAATGGTTTGGCCGGGCCTATCCCATCACCTACGCCCTGGACGGCAATCTGCTCATCTGCAAGTGGGTCAACGACTGGAGCGGCGAAGAGGCAATCCCCAACACCGACGTGTACCGGGCGAAGGCGGAACGGAATCGGCTCACGCTGGACGGCTACCCTGTGCTGGCGCGGGCGGAATAGGATGGCGGCCGGGAAGGGGTTTAGGAGGGGTTGCGATGCCCATTCACATGGATCGTCACCGCCCTTGACAACACGTTGCCGCGGCGTGATAAGACGATCTCAGACTACACGGCGGCGGTACTGAACCGACCGCCTGCGCGGGGTAAAGGTTGTGTTCGCCACGGCGCGGCCGAAGCGGGCGGTCTTTGCGTTCCTGAACATCTTGGCGCGGGTTGACTTTGACCCCGCCGCGGTTTGGCCGGGCATCGCGTATCAGTTCACCGACGGCACGGATTTGCCGAACGACTGCGCCGACAAAAGCATTGTGTGCGTCTCCTCTTTGACGAAAATAGCCCAAATCGCCGCCGCGCTGCCCCGGGAACTGTACGTTGAGTTGAGCGAGGGGCGGCTGGGGCTTATCATGCACCGTTCCGCCAAAAAATGGAACGCGATTCGCCGTCTCGCCGACCATTTCAGCGTTTCCCCCGCCGAGACAGCCGCCTTTGGCGACGACTACAACGACATAGAGATGCTCAAAAACCGCGGCGTCGGCGTGGCGGTGGCCAACGCGCTGGACGAGGCGACAGCGGCGGCGGATTTCGTGTGCGCCTCCCATGACGAGGACGACGTGGCCGCCTGGCTGGCGGAAAACGTCCTCTGAAAAGGCCTGGCGCTGGCATAGCGCTGTATTATCTCGAGAGATCGACGGCTGTTTTTATGAGAAACGCCAATGTTGCGTCCCCGTGCCGGGAAACGCCGTTTCTCCGCCCCTTGGGGCTTGACAGGGCCCTGTCTTTTGTGTATAATATCGGGTGTGTTCCCTGTGCCCGCCCGAGGTTGGGGAGCGCGCCGCGATGCGGGATAGTGTAACGGTAGCACCGCAGACTCTGACTCTGTTTGTGAGGGTTCAAATCCTTCTCCCGCAGCCAAGCGAAAAGCCTTGTAACAGTGATGTTACAAGGCTTTTCGCGTTTTGGGTCTCGTTCATAAACTCGCCCCCGTTTACCCCTATTTTTTCGCCGCGTTGGGGTATGGGTTGGACTCTTTCCGGGCAGTCCTATATGGAAATCCCGCGGCTTTCCACCGCTGGTACTCCGGGTATGACATGCGGTATAGATGCTGGCAAACATACTCTCGTACAGTTTCGTCGAGAATATCGTCGGGCTCTTTTTCGTACATCGAAATGACAATGTCTTTTTCGCTCATCGATAAATGTACCTCCACCCAAATTTTTGCGAGATGTATTGCGCGGCTTCATGCGACACGAGCATGTGATCCGTCTCGGAGCACGGGCACTTGCCCAACAGGGAATCTTCCAGCGCCCGCAGGATTTTGTAGATGATTATGAACGTTATCCCTCTGCTATGAGCTCCCCTCTGATTGCCTTCGCCAGTGTGCCAAACTCGTCGTCCTCGACAACCTCCCAGCGTCCGCCTGGGGAGCTGCCATCAAGAGGGCGCGGGTTCAAGACGGAGTAGAGATACCCGTCTGGTTCATCATCTCTTTTTTCCCAGTAGTCCGGCCCCTCGTCGTCAATCACAAGCAGCGCACGTCCGTCGCACTCCACGCCCAAGCACTCGTAGACTTTGTTGCTTGTTAGGCTGAAGGCCCCGAATGTTGGCCCAATATATTTCACTCTCACGCCTAAGTCCCCCTCGATCTTTTCTTTGGCGGCTTTACTTTTTGATCGTATTGCTTCTCGTTGTATTCATACCAATGCACGTCATAGATAAAATTATCTGTATTAACTTTACCACATTTTTTCTCCCAAAGCAACAATTGGCCACCGTACATATCGGATAGGCGATAAGCGTCTCGAAGAACGGAAGACGTTCCGCGCCCCGCAATTACGCGTACGCTTTCAAGCGTAGCGCCCTTTGGCACTACGCCGCGCATAAAGAGTTCGTTCCCGACCGTTGCCCGCAAGACCGTATCCGGTGCTTTGGCAACCGTGGGCAGCGGAACCTTCCGCTCGGCCCATACCGCCCTGCTGGCCTGGCTGCGCCCAAACCCAAGCGCCGTCTATGAAAAAGCCACCCCTCCAGTCAGAAGACTGTCGACGTGGCATAGGGAGCGTGTTTGGCGTTGGGCCCTGTAAGGAAGACGCGAAGCCGGAGGCTGTTCGTATGTTTGACTTTCCTACATAATGTCTGTTTATTTCTCCAGTTCCGCGATCAGCCGCACCTCGCCCCGGCCGATGCTCAGTTCCCGGGCCACCTCGTCCAGGGCCAGGCCCCGGCTCATGAGGAAGCGCACCTTTTGGGGTTTGGTGGCGAACCGGCCCAGGGCTTCCTTGTCCCGGCTGGACAGGCGGGAGGGCGGTTCGGGGGTTTTGTCCGCGGTCGGCGGGGTGGGCGTGTCAAACGCCGGGAAGGCCGCCGGGCGTATCACCGGCGCGCCCGAACCCGTACCCGGGCTCGGGGCGACGACCATCGGCGGGAACACCGCGATGGGCGTCGGGGCGGTCGGGGCGGTTTGCACGGCTTGCACGGCTTGGGCGGCTTGGGCGTAGGCGATGTGGGGGGCGCGGGGCGGCATCGGCATGGCGGCGACACCCGGCGCGGCGGCGGCCCCCGAAGCGACGGCGGCCATGGGGAGAGCGACCGACGAGAGGGTGGGCGCCGCCGTTTCCAGCCCGCGCATATACAGCGTGGCGGCCTGGCGGGAGAGTTCGGTCAAGGCGGCGCGTTCCCGCTCAAAGTCCTGCCGCACTTCTTCCACGTAGGTCTCGAACACGTCCATGAGTTCCTCGATATGCTCGTACAGCTCGGTGAGGCGTTCTTCCCGCTTTTCGGCGCGGGTTTCCGGGGCCGGTTTGCGGCGGGCCTCGGCCCGCTGATACCGGACAAACAGGAAGAAGGCCCCCGCCTGCAAAACGGTCATGCCAATCACAAACGTCCAGACATCCAAACAGAGAACCCCTTTCAGAGGACAGATGTCAGAAGGTGGAAACGCCCGGTTGGGGGTTCTGACTTCTGACGTACTATGTAGGTTATATCACCGCGTCGAAGGTGCAGGTCTTTTGGCGGGTCTTTTCCCCGCGCTCCACGGGCAGTTCCAGCAGGGCCGTGGTTTCGTCCTCTTCCTCGAAGGTCTCCCCGTCGGGATGTTCCTCCTCGGTCTGTCCCCGTCCGGGGCCGCCTTTGTGTTCGTCCCGGTGGATGCCGTTGCGTTCGGCGTTGGCGGCGCCCTGGGTGCGCTTTTGCTCGTGCCTGATCCGCCGCTTTCCCTGTTCGGCGGCCTGATCGGCATTCAGCGCGTCCAATTTGAGTTGTTTGGCCCGGTCGGCCGTCAGATCGAGGGCTTTGGTGACCATGATCTGCGCGTCAATCCCCCGCAGCGACATAGGAAAACCACCTTCAGAAGTCAGATGCTCGCACGCGAAAGCCTATATGGCGAAGGCCTGTTGAATGCGGTTGCGCAGACCCATCAGGGCCTTGGAGTGGATTTGGGACACGCGGGACTCCGAGACGCCCAGGGCCAGGCCGATCTCCTTGAGGGTCAGCTCCTCGAAATAGTACAGTGTGACCACAAGGCGCTCCTTTTCGGGCAGCCTGTCCACATAGTCGGCCAGGATGCGTTTGAGCTCCTCGGCCTCCACGCGGCCTTCGGGGGTCTCCTCGTTGTTGATGGCCATTTCTTCGCTTTTCAGGCGATCCACCAGCACCTCGTCCAGACAGACAAGGTTGAAGGTGTGGGCCTCCTCCAGCGTCTTTTTGACGCTGGACTCCTCCATGTGAATGAATTCGGCCACTTCCCGCTCGGTCACCGAACGGCCCAGCCGCCCTTCCAGTGTGTGATACCCGTCCTCCACCCGCTTGATCTTCTGCCGCAGGCTGATGGGCGCCCAATCCTGCTTGCGGATCTGATCGATGATTTCTCCCCGGATGCGCATGGAGGCGTAGGTCTCAAACTTGACGTCCTTGCTCGGGTCGAACTTATCAATGGCGTCCATCAGCCCGATGATCCCACAGGACATCAGATCGTCAAAGTCCACATGTTTGCGGTAGGTGGGCACCATGCGGCAAACGATGCTCTTGACGAGATGCACGTATTGCAACACCAGCTCGTTGCGCGCCTCCAGGCTCCGGGTGGTCTTGTAGTTTTTCCACAAGACCTGCGCCCGTTCTACGGTTTCAGTCATCCGTTGTACCTCCCCAGCAGTACACTTTATCAGCCCGCGTCGGCGACCCGTTGGCGCTGGCGAACCTCTTGCTCATAGATATATTTGATGATTTTGCGGCGGGTACGCTCGTCGATGCCGACGAATTTGGCGCTGACCCGATAGGCGGGCGCTCGGCTGATCTGTTCGTCAACGCGGACAACCTGCCCGTCCACCGTGACCTCGCTGCTCTCCTCCAAGCGCAGCGTACACTCAACGAGGGCGTCAGCGTTGAACTTTTCGTTGGACGCGAAGCGGACGCCGCCGCCGGACAGGTCAACCGTGTAACAGGGATAGACCGCCTCCCCCTCGATGAGGGGACGGGGCGCGCCCACATACCGGCGGTCGCACAGCATACGCAGCGTTTCCTCCGGCGAGCCGACTTCGAGACGCTCGGGCAGGGCGATCAGCCGCACCGAAACCGGAATGACCGTATCCAGGCGCACATAGTCCCGGCGCTGGTATTTGCTGATGGGCGAATTGAATTCCAATTCCATGAGATCCAGGGCTCCGTCCCGATAGCGCTGGGTGATCTGCGCCGTGAAGGAAAACATGCCCCCGGTGCGATAGTAGGACAGCTGGATCATTTCTCCTTCTTGCAGCGGCACGATCATGCTGCGGTACATGGGCATGGAGACGACCAACCGTCCCCGGGGCGTAATTTCCTGCACATCACTGACACAACGGTGCTCCCCGATCATGATCTCCAGTCTGTCGCCCAACGCGAGCTCATAGCCCATAAAAATTGTCCCCCCAATGTGTTTGTTTTATCCGTGATTGAGACGTTACCGGTCATTCTCTCCCGGCTGTGGGGCGGCCCCCGTGTTGGGACGGTTTTCCTTCCGCCCCCGCAAACCGGCTTGGCGGAAGGCCGTCACGCCGGGCGGCGCGAGTTTGCGTGGAAAACAGTGGCACAACGCCCTCACAAAACACAATATATAGAGGCGTCGAAATTGCCATATGCAAAATGTAGTCATTTTTTGCGACTACTTCCGAAATTTGGCGTACTGTTATCCGTTGATCGGGCAGCCTCCTATGGCAAAACGGGAGTGCCGTTTGACACGCTATAACATTATAGCATAGTTTCGTCACAAAATCTACTGCGATTTTCGATTTTGTGGGGAATTATTGTATTTCCGTGTTGTCTTTGGGGGATTTATCCCAGTCCATTCGCTTGAAAAAGGCTCGCAATCCGTTTTTGCGGGGCGGTTCTCCGTCCAAAAAGCGTTGGGCCAAATCTTCCACACTTCGGGCGGCGGCCGAACGGGGGAAACTGATCAGGAAGGGTTGCTGCAAGCGCACCGCCCGGGAGACCGCCTCGTCGCTGGGGAGGCTGCCCATGTTCTCGATGTCGGTTTTCAGATAGAGGCGCACGACGGCGGACAGGGTTTTGAAGGTGCTTTCGGCCTCCTCGGGGCTGCCCGCCCTGTTGACCACCAGGCGAACCCGGGGCGCGCCCCCCTCGCCCGCCAAGCCTTTGACCAGGGCATAGGCGTCCATGATGGCGGTGGGCTCCGGAGTGGTGACCAAAATGACCTCCTGGGCGGCGTTTACCACCCGCAGCACCTGTTCCCCCACCCCCGCGCCGGTATCGATGAGCACCACGTCGGCCAGGTCGTCGAGCTGGCGCAGGTTGCTCATCAGGGCGCCCAGCCTGGGCGGGCTGAGGTGAGTCAGTTCCCGCATTCCAGAGCCGCCGGACAAAAACCGCACTCCGCACGGCCCGTCGCACAGGGCCTCCCGGAGATCGATCCGCCGGGAGACCACTTGGGAGAGGTCAAAGGCCGGGGTGACGCCCAGCAGGACGTTCACGTTGGCCAGCCCGAAGTCGGCGTCGAGAATGACCACCCGCAGGCCGCGGCGACCCAAGGCCAGCGCCAGGTTGACCGCCAGGCTGGTCTTGCCCACGCCGCCCTTGCCCGAGGTCACGGCCGCCACCCGCGCCCCCGCCGCGCCGTCGGACTTCGGCGCTATATCACACATCAACTGTCGCAGCGCGAAAGCCTGGTCGTTCATAGGATTCCTCACTTATTGAGAAGATGCTTCGCAATTTTGCCGGGATTCATGACCTCGATGTCGTCGGGCACGGTTTGCCCAGCGGCGATATAGGAGACCGTCCGTTCGGTGAGGAACTTCAGATTGAGCAGCATACCCCAGCTGGGGGTCTCGTCGAGTTTGGTGAAGAGGAGCTTGAAATCCTTCAGGAAGGAATAGGTGTTGATGATGTTCAGGCAGCCGGCGAAGCTGGTGGTGGCGCTGAGCACCAGATGCACCTCGTCGGCGTCGGCGGCCCGCACCAGGGAGAGCACCTCGGACTCCAGGGTGGGGTCGTTGGGGCTTTTGCCCGCCGTGTCGATGAACACGATGTCGCACTGCTCGTATTCCCGGAGGGCGTCGGTCAGTTCCTCGTTGGAGTAGGCCACCGTGAGGGGCACCCGGAGAATCTCGGCGTAGGTTTTGAGCTGCTCCACCGCCGCCACCCGATAGGTGTCCGTGGTGATGACGCCCACCCGGGCGTGGTGGTTGAGGGCGTAGATGGCGGCCAGCTTGGCCAGGGTCGTTGTCTTGCCCACGCCGGTCGGCCCCACCAGAATGGCCACCGTGCGCTTGTATTTTTTGAGTTTGATGGGCCCCGGCTCGCCCAGGTACTGTTTGAGAAGCTGCTCCATGATCTCCCGGGGGTCCTCGCTCTCCTCCTGGCGGGCCTGGATTTCGCCCACCTCCCGGCCCAGCTTGCGGGCGAACTCCTCGTGAACCTCGTTTTCGGTCAGAGCCAGCACCAGAGGCTCCACCTCGGGGGGCAACCGGTCCTGAATCCGATCCTTGGTTTGGAGGCGGCCCACCAGGGCGCCCAGGGTCAGGGAGAGGCTATCCAGCTTGTTGGACAGATCGCTGAGTTTTTGATCCCCGCCCCCCTGGGGTACGGCCACCAGCCGTTCGGCGGGGTCGGCCGACGGGGTGGTCTCCCGGCGGGGGGCGGCGGACGGCGGACCCGTCTTCTCATAGGCGGCCACCACCTCCACCAGGGGCTTCTGCAAAAAGCCGAACAACCCGGGCCGCCGGATTTTACGGGTGTTGAGCAGAAGCGCGTCCCGGCCCAACTCGGCCCGCACCTGTTCCATCGCGCCGCTGACATCCTCGGCGATATACCGTTTGACGTTCAAAGGTTCACCACTCCATCCGCTTGAATATCCACCGACTGTTCGATTTCGTTATAGGAAAGCGCCACCAGGCCGGGCACGACCCCTTCCACCATGCGCCGGAAGTGGAACCGGGCCACCGGGGCGGTCAGCGCCACCGGGGGGAGTCCCATGCCGGACAGGCGCTGGGCGGCGGTCTTGAGGTTGGCGAACATGTTCTGGATGACGTCGTTATCGAGGGCCACATAGCTGCCGTGTTCGGTTTGCCGGATGTTTTCCAGGATCATGTGCTCCAGCTCCGGGGCGAGGGTGATGACATGGAGTTCCCCTTCGGGGGCGAAGCGGTTGGTGATATACCGCTTGAGGCTCTGGCGGACGTATTCGGTGAGCATGTCCGGGTCCCGGGTCACGCCGCCGTGATCGCCCATGGTCTCCAGGATGGAGCCCATGTCCCGGATGGACACCCCTTCTCGCAACAGGTTGGCCAGCACCTTCTGCACCTCCCCCAGGGAGAACAGCTTGGGCACCACCTCGTCCACCAGGGCGGGTTGGCTCTGGCGCAGGTTGTCGATAAGCACCTGCACCTGCTGGCGGCCCAACAGCTCGTCGGCGTGGGCCCGCACCACCTCGGCCAGGTGGGTGGCGATGACCGACGGGGGATCCACCAGTGTGAAGCCCAACAGCTCGGCCTTTTCCCGTTCCGCCTCGGACACCCACTTGGCGGGCAGACCGAAGGCCGGTTCGGTGGTGTCCACCCCGCCGATATCCTCGGATACGTCGCCGG
>JAITQI010000067.1 GCA_031289065.1 Oscillospiraceae bacterium | reverse complement strand
CGCCGTTGTGCCCCACCGGGACTATGCCACCCGGGAGGCCTTCACGGACGCCGTGACAGCGGCCCTCCGGGCGGCCGACATCGGGCTGGTCGTGCTGGCGGGTTTTTTGTACGTCCTGTCCCCGGCCTTCTGCGAGGCCTTCCCTCATCGGGTGCTCAACGTCCACCCGGCGCTCATCCCCGCCTTTTGCGGGGACGGGTACTACGGCCTGCGGGTGCATAAGGCGGTGCTGGCGTCCGGGGTCAAACTGACCGGGGCCACCGTACACTTTGTCACCCCGGAAACCGACGGCGGCCCGATCATCCTGCAAAAGGCCGTCCCGGTGGAACCCGACGACACCCCGGAAACCCTCCAACGCCGGGTCATGGAACAAGCCGAATGGACATTGTTGCCCCAGGCCGTGCGCCTGTTCTGCGAAGGACGGCTGATGGTGGAGGGGCGGCGGGTGGTCGTGGGGCCGTGAGACGAATTAAGAATTAAAAATTGTGGAATCGCGCTGCGTGCGATGATTGAAGATTCAATCCGCCGCGCAACGGCTCCACAATTTTTAATTCTTAATTACCCTCGTCCGTCCAGCGCCCTCCGGTAGATTTCCTTGGCCGTGCGATAGTTTTCCGCGCTTGAGGCGGCGAAGTGTTCCATCATGACGCCGCTGTTGATTTCCAACACTTTCAGGCCCTTCTCGGTCTCCACAATATCCACCGAGGCGAAGACGGCGCCCACGGCGGCGGCGGCGGCCAGCGCCAGGGCGATCAAATCCTGCCGGAGGGGGCCATCCGCCACCGGGCGGGGCGCCGCCCCTTGCCCCAGGTTGTGTTTCCAGTGCGTACGGACGCGCCGCCCGGCGGGGAGAATTGCCCCGGGGTGCGTTTCGAGGGCGGCGTCCGAAGCGGGGAAGCCGTATTTTTGCGCGTAGAGTTCTGCGAACGTGTGGCCTCCGTCGCCCTCGACGAAGGGCCGCTCCTTTTGGTAGACCAGCTCGGCCGACCCGCGCAGAAGCACCACGCGGTACTCGCTTTCGATCTCGTAAAACGGCGACAGGGCCAGCGCCCGGTTGTTCCGAAAGACTTGGGCCGCAGCGTTTTCCAGCTCAGCCTGGGTGGACACGCGGAACACGTCCCGCCCCCCGGAGCCGGTGTTGCTTTTGCAGACCAAGGTCTTGTGTGTCTCCAGCAGTTCGGTCATGCGCCGCCAGTTGCCCGCCCGGCCCAGGTACCCCAGGTTGTCGGGGGTCAGGAAGAACCAGTGCTCCACCGCGCTGACGCCGTGGGCGCGCAGGATGTCGCTCAGAGCGCTCTTGTCCTCGCAGAGAAGCTGGGCGGCGGCGTCATTGTGGGGGAACTGATAGCCGACGATGAAGACGCTTTTGCCCCCCGGGGCCAGCTCCAAAATCCAGTCGTCGGCATAGCGCCGCAGGGGGATGCCCCGCTCCGCGCACAGCTCCCCTATGATTTTGACAAGTTGCCGGTTGGCGTTGGCGTCCATGTTTGTAATCCTCTATTATCCCGGGCCGTTTCCGTATTTGAAAATTCCCCGCCCGGCGGGCTCGCTCATGCCTCGGTTGAGAGCGAAAAGCGCCTGGCGAAAATAAGGGCGGGCGTCCGAGAGGTTTTGAAAGGCCCCGCTCAACCCCGCGACGATGTTGTATCGCAAAAAGAAGTCGTTCAGCGGCTTCAACGCGCCGTCCGCCTCCGGGTCGGGCGTGGGCGCGCTGGTCAGCACCACCACGTTGTCCAGGTGGAGATAACATTTGTAGCCCGCCCCCAACCGGGCGAACAGGTCCCGGAAATAGGCCAGATGGGTGAGGGTGCGCTCATAGCGGGACACATCCGCCGCCAGCAAAAACAGATAGTCCTTGAGGTCGGCCCGTACCGCCGCTAAGGCGGGGTCGGCGGGGCTCGTCCGCCCGGCCAGCAGATCGCTGAGGAAGGCGTCGTAATACACCCGCTCCGAGGGCTGGCAGCCGCCGCGATAGACAGCCCCGGCGATTTGTTCGCAGAGCAGGGCCATTTCGGCGAAGTCCCCCTCCGCGAAGGGGCGGTAACAGGCCACCGCCACGATGCTGCCAAGCTGCAGACCGGCTTCGTCGAACAGCGTGGCGCACGCCCGGTCATAGGGCAGCCGGTCGTTTTGCATCAGGGCCACCGCCTCGCTATCGGCGAAGGCCTGGATGAACCGCGCCTCGTTGAAGAAGTCCACCGTTTCATGAGAGAACCGCCCCAAGGCGACAAGCTCGTTCCAAATGGGATCGTCGCCGACCCGGTTTTCGGTGTGATACAGCAAGTTGTAGCTGGTGTCGATCATGACGAAGGGGTTGCCCAGGCGGACATAGGCCTGTTCCAGCAGCCGCCGGGGTTCCTCCGCCAAGACGTCGAGCACGGCCGACGCGCTGTCTTTCGTCTCACCCACGTGTATCCTCCTCCCTCGCGTTGTCCCACGCGAGAAGGGCTTCCAGCATTCCGCAGAGATAGGGAATGGTCGTTTTGTCCTCCAGCGCGAAATTGTCCCTGGCCTGGGTGACCAGGAATTTCAGCAGCCCGCCCGAACAGAAGTCGATCAGCGCCGCCCGGCGGCGGGGCGGCGGGGCGGGCATGCCGTCGGCGCTCTTCCGGGAGAGGGCTTCCACCATCCCGTAGCAGAAGTCGGACAGCAGATCCCGCGTCTCGTCGTCCAACTCTTTCATCAGGTTGCACAGGCAGACCCGGCGGGCCTCCAAAAAGTCCTGCACCAACCGGGCGGTCTCGACCCGGCGATAGGGCCCGGCCCGATCGGTCACCGCCCCTCGCTGTTCGGCCAGCCATTGCCTCAGCAGGTCATATTTGTCCGCGAAATGCGCGTAAAAAGCGGCCCGGCTTACCAGCGCCTCGTCGCAGAGGCCAAAGACGGTGATTTTACGGAAGGAACGCTTCTCCAGCAGCGTCTGCAACGCGCCGACACAAGCGCTTCGCGTTTTGAATGTTCGCAGGTCTTCCCGCTTAAAATTGCCCGCCATCAGCGGCCCCCGTTACCTCCCGGACGCTGTGACATCCGCGCCCGAGGTGATCGCACGCGAACGCCCCGTCTCTCTGCCGATCAAGCGGGCCTCGCCTGCCTCATGGGGCTTTCGCGACAGAAAACCCCATGAGACCATTGTACCACATCCCGGGGCAAAAGTCAAAAACTTCCATCCTCAATGTGCAGCGTGACCTCGCCGGAACGCACCGCCTCCACCCGGCCGTCCCCAAAGCGCACCCGCAAGGCGCCGTCGTCTTCCAGGGCCAGGGCTTGACCTTGTTCCCGCCGCTCCCCTCGGGTGACGGTCACCGTCCGTCCCAGGGTCACACAATCGGCCCGGTAGCGGGCGACGCGGGCCGGAATGTCCTCCTCCCGCAACCGAAACATGTCGGCCAGGCGGCACAGCAGTTGGGCGGCCAACTGGGCCCGGACGACCGGACGGCCCGCCGCCATTTCCAGGCTGCCCGCGATGCCGGTGAGTTCGTCCGGAAAGGTCGTTCCGTTGCCATTGAGCCCGATCCCGATGACCGCCGAATCCACCTGGCCGCTCTCCCCCTCGAAAGAGAGCTCGGTGAGAATCCCGGCGATTTTGAGGCCGTCCAGCAGCAGGTCATTGACCCATTTGACCGCCGGACGCCGCCCGCAAACCGCCTCTACGGCGTCGCTCACCGCCGCCGCCGTGAGAATGGTGAGCAGGCCGTACCGCTCGGGCGGCCAGCCGGGCCGGGCGATGAGGGACAGGTAGACCCCCCGTCCGGGGGGCGAAAAAAAGGGCCGCCCGAAGCGTCCCCGCCCGCCGGTCTGGGTGTCGGCGATCACCGCCGTGCCGTGAGGCGCGCCGGACAGGGCCAGCTCCTTGGCCAACTGGTTGGTGGAACCCTCCACACAGGCATAACAATATAGCGGCGCGCCCGGAAAGGCGTCCGCTCCGCCGAACCGCGTGATTTCCTCCGGGGACAGATTGTCCGGCCGGGCGGCCAACCGGTAGCCCACCCGAGTGCGGGACGCGATGACATACCCTTCGGCACGCAGCGCCTCCACCGCTTTCCACACCGCGGCCCGGGTCACCCCCAACCGGCGGCTGAGTTCCTCCCCGGACAGGGTTTGCCCCTGGGAGAGCATGGCGAGGACGGTTTGCTTGGTTTCGGACGGTTCGCTCATAAGAGGGCTCCCAACTGACGGCGCGATGACCCCGCGGCCGCGCATACGCATAGACCCACAAAACGCGGCCGCGCGGTGTAAGCGAACGCACGGATCAGGCCCTTGTCTTTTTTGCTCTGAACAGCACAGGATGCAGGCGGTTGGTCAAAAGAAGGGCCACGGCGATTTTGGCGGCGTCCCCCGGCAGGAAGGGGAACACGCACGCGCCAAGCGCCGCGAGCACATTCTTGTTTTCCACCACAAACAGATATTGGGCGGTGCCCAGCAGATAGAGCGCCAGAACGCCCAGGATCATCCCGGCGATGAGCGCCGGTACGCGGCGGCGGAATTTGTCGGCGGCGAGGCCGACCAGCAGGGCGCAGACGACGTACCCGATGATATAACCGCCGGTGGGCCCCACGAGGACGCCGACGCCCCCGCGAAAACCCGAAAAAACGGGGGCGCCCGCCGCGCCGACGAGGACATACACCAACTGGCTGATCGCGCCGTATTTCCACCCCAACAGCCCCCCGGCCAACAAGACCGGCAGGAGCGCCAGATTGATGGGCACCGGCCCGATGGGGATGGCCAGCCACGAACACACCGCCGTCAGGGCGGCAAACAAGGCGCACAGCGTCATGTCCCGGATTCGGATCTCTTTCACGCGAAACTCCCCTTCCTATTCTTTGTGCCGTCACACAGTATACAGAAAGAGGAGGGCGTTTGTCAACCGATATTTTTGTTTCGGTTTACAATAGGTCTCTCAAGCAAAAAATTTGTTGTGAATCACCTGCACCGCCAAGTCGGCGTCTTTTTGGTCGAGGAGCACCGAGACCTTGATTTCGCTGGTGGAAATCATCTGAATGTTGATGTTGGCGTCGGCGATGGCCTCGAACATTTGGGACGCCACGCCGGGGTTGCCCACCATCCCGGCGCCCACGATGGAGACCTTGCTGATGCGGTCGCTGATGATCATCTCCTGGAAACCGATGGTGT
This sequence comes from Oscillospiraceae bacterium, assembly GCA_031289065.1. Taxonomy (GTDB): domain Bacteria; phylum Bacillota; class Clostridia; order Oscillospirales; family UBA929; genus JAIRTA01. Next base: position 16,416 of record JAITQI010000067.1, on the reverse strand, counting down.
CCCGGTGGGCTTCCAGGGTGGCCCGGGCGGCGTCCAAGTGGTTTTGAGAGACGGTGAAGCTGATGTCCTTCGTCTCGCCCCGGCCGATGGATTGGAGGATGATGTCCACGTTGATTTTCTGCCGAGCCAGCAGGGAGAAGACCTTAAAGGCGATGCCCGGCGTGTCGTCCAGGCCGACCAGAGCGATGCGGGCTACGTTGTTGTCTTTGGCGACGCCGCTGACATTCATTTGTTCCACTTTCAAAACCTCCTTGACTTGTGTGCCGGGCACCTGTTTGAAGCTGGACAGCACGGTCAGCGGCACATGAAACCGCTTGGCCAGCTCCACCGACCGGTTGTGCAGCACCTGCGCGCCCAACGTGGCCAGCTCCAGCATTTCGTCGTATGTGATTTCTTCCAGCTTGCGGGCGCTCTTGACCAGCCGGGGGTCGGCGGTGTAGACGCCGTCCACGTCGGTGTAAATCTCGCAGACGTCGGCCCGGAGGGCGGCCGCGATGGCCACCGCCGTGGTGTCCGAACCGCCCCGGCCCAAGGTGGTCACGTCGTCGTAGCGGTTGACCCCCTGGAAACCGGCCACGATGACGATGTTCTTCCGATCCAGCTCCATGCGGATGCGTTCGGCGGTGAGCTTTTTGATCCGGGCGTTGCCGTAGTTGGTGTCGGTGACCATGCCCACCTGCCAGCCGGTCAGGGAGACCACCGGCAAATCCAGCGATTCCAGCGCCATGGCGCACAGGGACACCGAAATTTGTTCGCCGGTGGACAGCAGCATATCCATTTCGCGGGGGGAGGGGTGCGGGTTGATGGCCCGCGCCTTTTCAATGAGGTCGTCGGTGGTGTCCCCCTGGGCGGACAGCACGGCGACCACCTCGTTGCCCTGCCGGTAGGTGTCGGCGATCAGCCCGGCCACCCGCTTGAGGCAGACGGCGTCGGCCACCGAGGAACCGCCGAATTTTTTTACAACCAAAGCCATAGTACGAAGCCCCCTTCAGAGGTTGGTTCCCGCCAGTTCGGGAGAGAGGAACGTGAATGAAAAATGAAAAATGAAAAATAAAACCTTGCGGAGCCGCTGCGCGGCAAATTAAATATCAAATCATCGCGTGTAGCGCGATACTACAATTTTTTAATTTTTAATTCTGAATTTTTAATTTGTAATTGCCCCCCACAGGGGCAATTACAGTACCCGAATCCGATACGTCGGTTTTATGTCCTGCCCTTCGGCCCATGCGGCGTATTCTGTTTCGGTCAGAATGGGGGTGATCAGACTGTCGGCCGGGTCGGGGAAGCGGGCGTACCAAGCGCTCGCGAGGTCTTTGGGGGGCAACGGGGCCCCGCCTTCGGAGGGCTGCCAGCCCACCCATTTCCGGGCGCTCAGATGCTTCACCGCGTCGATGATGTCGGCCACCATGGCCGAGGCGGTGGGCAGTTTGCCCGCCCCGCGTCCGTAGAACATCACGTCGCCGATGGCGTCGCCGCTGATCCAAATGCCGTTGAACACGTCGTACACCCCGGCCAACGGGTGATCCTCGGACACCAGATGGGGGGCCACCCAAATGGCGGGGGCGTTCTCGCCCCGCAGGGCCCGCCCCAGCAACTTGACCCGGTATCCGTGGGCCTGGGCGAAGGCCACGTCCCCGCCGGACAGGGCGGTGATGCCCTCGGTCTCCACCTGTTCGGGGTAAATGTGTTTGCCAAAGGCCAGAGAGGCCAGGATGCAGATTTTCCGGCAAGAGTCCCGCCCCAGGATGTCGTCGGAGGGGTCGGCCTCGGCGTAGCCCCGGGCCCGGGCCTCGGCCAGCGCCTCGTCAAAGGACACGCCCTGACGGAACATGCGGGTCAAAATGTAGTTCGTCGTACCGTTGAGGATGCCGGTGACCTCGCTGAGACGGTTGGCCGCCAGGCACTGGGCGATGGGGCGCAGAACGGGAATGCCCCCCCCGACGCTGGCCTCGAACAGGAAATTCAGGTTGCGGGCCTCGGCCAGGGCCAGCAACTCGGCCCCGTGAGCGGCCACCAGCTCCTTGTTGGAGGTGACCACGTGCTTCCCGGCCAGCAGCGACCGCCGGATGAAGTCCCGGGCCACGCCCACGCCGCCGATGCACTCGGCCACCACCCGCACGGCGGGGTCGTTCTCGATGAGGGCGAAATCCTTCACCGCCAACCCGGCGTAAGGGGTGTCCGACAGGTCTCTGATATCCAAAATATAACGCAGTTCAATGTCCTGCCCGGCCTTGCGGGCGATGTGCGCGGCGTTTTGACGCAACAGGTCGGCCACGCCGGACCCCACGACGCCATAGCCAAGCAACGCCACTCCGATCATACCGGGCACCTCCTTCGGGAACAAATTCTCTCCAATATTGTAACATGTCCCCCGGCGGCTGACAAGCCCGAAAAACAGAAGGCGTGCGGGCCCCCTCCTTGTCAGCATATGGCCCAGCGGAGGCAAAGGAAACGCGTCCGGGGGATTTTCCGTGTTCCCGCCCCCGTTTCGGCAACTTTCCCGCCCCCGCTGTGATAGGGTGGGAGGACACGTTGGGGAAAGGCGGGTAAGCCCCATGCCGGAGAAAAAATCGATCAAGCTGCTGTGGAAACTCCTGTACGCCGCCCTGGCCGTTTTGGGTGGATGGGCGTTTTTGCGCTGGGGACTGGGTTGGGTGCTACCCTTTTTGATCGCCCTGCTCATGGCCTATCTGATGGAGCGCCCGGTGCGCTTTTTGGGGGAGAAACTGCGTCTACCCCGCTGGGCGGCCTCGGCGCTGTGTACCCTGGCCGTCTTCGGGGCGCTGTCGGCGGTGGCCTATCTGCTGGCCGCCCGGCTGATCACCGAAATCGGGGGGCTGCTCAAACAGCTCCCCGAATGGATGGCCGGTCTGCCTGACATCGCCGACAAGCTGACCCTCCGGGTCCAGGCCCTCATCGTGGCCGCCCCGGTGGGGATGCAGGACTTTTTGAACAACTCCCTGGGCAAGATTCTCGACGAGGGCATCACCGTCCCCCAGAGCGTCTACACCACCCTGGGCGGTTGGGTGACCGGCGTGGCCGGGGCGCTGCCCAACCTGTTCCTGTTTGTGATGACCTGCGTACTGTCCACCTATTTTTTGAGCAGCGATTTCCCTCATGTGTCCGCCTTTTTACTCCGCCAGCTGCCCGCCGCCTGGCGGGAACGGGCGGCCCGGGCCAAAGGGCACCTGTCGGCCACCCTGGGCAAGTGGCTCAAAGCCCAGGGGATTTTGATCCTGCTGACCTTTTTGCAACTGTGCGCGGGCATGTGGCTGTTGGGCATCGAGTATCCCCTCACCGTGGCGGGCACGGTGGCCCTGGTGGACGCCCTGCCGGTGCTGGGGCTGGGGGCGGTGCTGGTGCCCTGGGCCGGGATCGCCCTGCTCACGGGCAACACCGGCCGGGCGCTGGGGCTGATCATCCTGTTTGCCGTGTGTTCCCTGACCCGCAGCTTCGCCGAACCCAAGCTGGTGGGGCATCAAATCGGCCTGCCCCCGGTGGTGGCCATGCTGGCCATGTACGTGGGCTTCCAAACCTTCGGCGTCCTGGGCATGATCCTCTTCCCCTTCCTGGCCATTCTCCTCAAACAAATGCAAGACTGGGGCTACATCAAACTGTGGAAAACCGAAGACAAACAAACCCCCAACCCATAAAAAGCAAATCAACAATTTTTCATTTTGACGCGTAAAAACGCCGCCGCGTTTTCACGCGTCAAACGCCATCCGCTCCACATACCGCTCCATAAAGTAGGCGCTCCCCGACAGGGAAACCTCCCGGGCGTTTCCCCGGGCCCGGGCGGCCTCATCCCGGGCGTCGGCGTCAAAGAGGGTGAGGGCGGCCCCGTTGAGGGCGGCGTTGCCCACCGCCCGGGTGCGACTCAGCAGCGCCGCCGGGAAAAGCCCCACCTCGGCGGCCTCGGCGGGATCAAGCCCGCTCCCGAAGCCCCCGGCCAAATAGAGAACGTCCAGCGCGTCCGGGGCCAGCCCGGCCTCGTGGAGCAGGGTGTCGATCCCCGCCGCGACAGCGGCTTTGGCCAGCTGCAGGGCGCGGATGTCCCCCTGCGTCAGGACCACCCTGTCGGTCAGCCACAGGGCGGGTTGGCCGTCCCGGGGGCGGATATGGGCCGCCAAGGGGTGGCCGTCGGCCAGGAGGCGTCCGGAGGCCTCCAGCGCCCCCAACCGCCCCAGCAAGGCCACCGCGCTCAGCAGGCCGGAGCCGCACAGGCCCGTCGGCGTCCCGCCCCCCACCGTGACGCACCGAAGCTGTCCGTCCGCCCAGACCACCTGGGAGACCGCTCCGGGCCGGGCGGGCATCCCCATGGCAATGCCCGCGCCCTCGAAGGCAGGGCCCGCCGCCGTGGCGCAACACAGCAGAGCCCCCTCTACGGACAGGGCCATTTCCCCGTTGGTGCCCACGTCCGCCAGCAGGGCGGGCCGCCGGGTGTCACACAGGCCGGTGGCCAGAACGCCGCAGAGAAGGTCGGCCCCCACATAAGCGCTGACGCAAGGGGGCAGATACAGCTCCGCCCCCGGCCCCAGCAGGGGGAACAGCGCGGCGGCGGGGCGCGCCGTCCCGAACAGGCTCACCGGGGTGAAGGGCGCGGCCCCGAGGCCCCGGGGGTCAAGGCCGGTCAGGAAGTGCAACATGGTGGTGTTGCCGGTCATCACCAGCCGCCCCAAGGCGGTCGGCGCCAAACCCGCCCCGGCCAGCAGTTCGGCGATCATCTCGGTCAGCTGCCCCACCAGGGCGTCCCGGGGGGCGGACAGGCCGTTTGTGTTGGCGTAATCAATGCGGCTGAGGACGTCCGCGCCGAAGGAGGACTGTCGGCTGAAGGCGTGAACCTCGGCCACGGGGGCCCGCTCTCCGGGCACATACAGGGCCGCCGCCAGGGTGGTCGTCCCCATATCAACCGCCACCCCAATCGCGGTGTCCCCTTGTATCCGCCGATGTTTGACCGCCATCCGCGGCTCGCCGCCCGCCGCCCCCTGAAACCGCGCCTCGCCGTCCCCGGTCACCCGGCACAGGCAGGCCAGCCGGGGGACAAACCCGTCAGGCCCCGCCGTCGTGTCCCGCCGGGCCAGGAGGGCGGCCTCGGCGTCCGACACCGGGGAAAACCCGCCGGACACCCACACCAAACACTGGCCGCACAGGCCGTGCCCCCCGCAGGGGTGGGCAAAGGTCAGCCCGGCCTCGCGGATCAGGTCGGACAGAAGCGTCCCCGGGGCGGCTGTCCCGGGGATAGTGGGCCCCCCTTGGGGGGCCAGTGTGACGGCGCGAGTCTCCATGCGCTACCCCTCGATCTGCCCCCGGCGCTTGCGGTACTGGCCCGGCGTGACCCCCAGGAGCTGGGTGAATTTTTTGGTGTAATAACTCTGGTCGCTGTAGCCCACCAGGTCGGCGATCTCGGCCAGGGAGAGCGCCGGGTTGAGCAGCAGCTCCTTGCTCTTTTCAACGCGCATGGCGTTTACATAGTCGGTGAAGGTGGCCCCCATCTCGGCCTTGAACAGCATCCCCAGGTAGCCCCGGGACAGCCCGACCCGGGCGGCCAGCTCCTCCATGGTCACCTTCTCGGAGAGGTTTTCCCGCAGGTACCCCACCACCTTGTACAGAATGTCGGCGTGGGCGAACTGGCTGAAGTCGAACACATACCCCACAAAGCGGTAAAAAATCGAGGTCAGCAGGAGGGAGAGGTCGTCCAGGGTGCGGCAGGCGTCGATTTCGGTCAGGCAGTCCCGGTTCTGCCCGAAAATCTGCCCCGCGTCGGCCCCACCGTCCATGGAGGCCCGGGAGAACAGCACCACCAACTCCTTGGCCCGCTCCCGAATGGCCCCGAAGTCGTACTGAGAGTCGAAATACACCCGGCCCAGCAGCTCGTTGATGAGCTCCCTGGCCCCCTGCCGATCCCCCTGGACAATCATCCGCTGCAGCCGCCGCTCGATGTCGAGAGGATACCGCCCCTCCAGCCCGAAACGCATCCGCTCGGTGATGTCGTACAGGGTGTTGTGCATGTCGGCCTGGGCGCGGGAGGCCTGCTCGGCGGTGGCGGCGTCCCGCTCGGACAGATACATGGCCATTGATCGCTGCACCTGGGACAGGGCGGTGATGGCCCCCGGGGTGCGCCGGGGTAGGGCCAGCACCGCGTCGGTCATGGCCCCGGCGACCTCGGTCAGAGCGTCTTCCACCGCACCCATGACCACCGGGCCGGAGACCACCGCCCAGGCCGCCCGCCCCCGCTCGTAGACCACCGTGGACAAAAAAGCCAAGCTCATGGGGCAGTAGTACACATACAAACCGTTCCACCGTTCGGCCTCGAAACAGCTGTACCGGTGGGCCATGTGAAAATCGCATTGGCCCTCCCCGTGGCGCAGGCAATCGGCGCAAAAAGAACAAGGCGCGTCCGACGTAAAGTCCCGCGCCGCGTAATCGAAGATTGCCACCGCCAAGCCGCAGGTCGCCCGCCAATGCCCCGCATAGGCCAGCACCCGCTCATACAATGGGCTGTCCATAAAACCCCTCCGCGCTTCAGAAGTCAGAGGTCGGAAAACGGGAAAGGACGCAAAACCCCGCCCGTCGTCAATCCGTCTCCCCCAACACTTCCAGGGCGGATTTGGCGGCGGCCTGTTCGGCTTCTTTTTTGCTGCCCCCGGAGCCGCGCCCGGCGGTGATGTCGGAGATGCGTACCTCCACGGTGAACACCTTGGCGTGGTCCGGACCGCTCTGGGCCACCAAATGGTAGGTGTACTGCCGGGGCGGGTCCCGCTGGAGCACCTCTTGGAGGCGGGTCTTGTAGTCGCTCTTTTCCACCCGTCCGGCGTCCAGGATGAACTGACGGGTAAACCGGCGAGCGGGTTCCATGCCCCCGTCCAGGTAGATGGCGGCCAGCACGGCTTCCACAGCGTCGGCCAGCAGGGAGGCCCGATGGCGTCCCCCGCTCATCTCCTCCCCCTTGCCCAAGCGCAGGGCGTCGGAGAGACCCAGCACCCGGGCCACGGCGGCCAGGCTGGTTTCGCACACCAGGGACGCCCGCATCCGGGTCAGCTCGCCCTCGGTCTTGTCCTCATATTTGTCATACAGGTATTCGGCGGCCAAAAAGCCCAGCACCGAATCCCCCAAAAACTCCAGCCGCTCGTTGCAGCCGGAGGACGTGTTCCGGTTTTCGTTGTAATGGGAGCTGTGGGTCAGAGCGGTTTCGTACAGGGTGGCGCGCAAAAAACGATATCCGATCCTCTCTTCCAACGGGGTCACGCCGGAAAACCTCCCTCCGCCTCCGGCAGCTTCATCCCCTCGATGTTTTCGGCGATGAGCCGGGTCACGTCGGCGCGGGCGAAGGCCTGCGCCTGGCGGATGGAGGAGGCGATGGCCCGGGGGTTGGAGGAACCGTGGGCCTTGATGACCGGGCGGGACACACCCAGGAAGGGGGCCCCGCCGTACTCGGCGTAATCCAGCACCTTTTTGAAAGAGCGCAGGCCGTCCTTGACCAGCAGCGCCCCCAGCTTGCTCTTGAGGTTTTTGGCGTACATGCGCTTGAGCAGTTCGACGAAATACAGGCCGATGCCCTCGCTGGCCTTGAGCAGGATATTGCCCGAAAAGCCGTCGGCCACCACCACGTCGGCCGCGCCGAAGGCCACGTCCCGGGCCTCCACGTTGCCCACGAAGCGGATCAGCCCCTTCTCGTGGGCCTGCTTGAGCAACTTGTGGGCCGCCTTGCGCAGCTCGTCGCCCTTGGTCTCCTCCGCGCCGATGTTGAGCAGGCCCACCCGGGGGGCCTCAATGCCCTGGGCGTGCTTCATATACAGCGAACCCATGCAGGCGAACTGCAACAGGTATTCGGGGGTGCAGTCGGCGGTGGCCCCGCTGTCGATGAGCAGGGCGCCGCCGCGCTCGGTGGGCAGGATGGGGGACAGGGCCGCCCGGCGGATACCCCGGATGCGTTTGACCAACAGCGTCGCCCCGGTGAGCACCGCCCCGGTGCTTCCCGCCGAGACAAAGGCGTCGCCCCGGCCCTCGGCCAGCATGTTCAGCCCCACCACAATGGAGGAGTCTGGCTTGTCCTTAATGGCGGAAGAGGGGTTATCCTCCATCCCGACGACCTGGGAGGCGTGGGCGATTTCCAGGCCGGGCGGCAAAGAGGGCAATCCCTCGTCCTTGATCACCTGCAAGATGTCTTCCCCGCGGCCCACCAACAGGAGACCGGCGTCGGTCTCTTGCTGGGCCAGCAGCGCGCCGCGCACCACGGCCCCCGGGGCGTTGTCCCCGCCCATGGCGTCCAAAATGATTTTCATACGCACTCTCCCTCCGGTTTCTCTTGGCTTCCTTCTCTGTCTCTGATAAACGCGTCCAGCGCCGCCAGCGCCCGGGCGGACAGGGCGGCGTATCGCTCCCGCTTGCCCTTGCACGGCGCGTCCAGCGGCGGCAGCAGGCCGAAATTGATGTTCATGGGCTGAAAACGGACGACCGCCGGGTTGGAAATATAGGCGGCCAGCGCGCCGTGGGCGGTCTCCGCTGGGAAGGGGACGGGCCGTCGGCCCGCCAAGCGGTCGGCCAGCGCCCGTCCGGCCGTCAAACCGGAGGCGACCGACTCGATGTACCCCTCCACCCCGGTCATCTGCCCGGCGAAAAACAGGTCGGGGGCGCACCGGACGGCGAAACAGGCGTCCAGCAGACGGGGGGCATCCAAATAGGTGTTGCGGTGCATGACGCCGTAGCGCAGGAACTCGGCCCGGCGCAGGGCGGGGATCAGGGCAAACACCCGTTTTTGCGCTCCAAAGGTCAGATGGGTCTGACAGCCCACCAGGTTGTACACACTCCCGGCCACGTTGTCCCGGCGCAGCTGGAGGACGGCGTAAAACCGGCGTCCGTCCGGCGCGGTCAGCCCCACCGGCTTGAAGGGCCCGTAGCGCAACGCGTCCGCCCCTCGCCGGGCCATGACCTCCACCGGCATACAGCCCTCGAAGACACGGCTGTCCTCAAAACCGCGCACCGGGGCCTCCTCGGCCGCGGCCAGCGCCGTGCGGAAGGCCTCGTATTCCCCGCGGGTCAGAGGGCAGTTGAGATAATCGTCCCCGCCCTTCCCGTACCGGGAGCCGAAGAAGGCGCAGTCCATGTCCACGCTGGCCGCCGATACCAGGGGCGCGGCGGCGTCGTAAAAGGACAGGGGGGCCGCCCCCCCGAAGAAGCGGGCGATAGAGGCGGCCATAGCCCCGTCGGTCAGCGGCCCGGTGGCCACGACGCCGGGGCCCGCCGGGAGGTCGGTCAATTCCCGGGAGACAAGCGTGATGAGGGGATGGCCTTGGATACGCTCCGTGACCAACCGGGCGAACCCCTCCCTGTCCACCGCCAGTGCGCCCCCCGCTTCCACCCGGGTGGCGTCGGCACATGAGAGAATCAGGCTGTTTAGGCGGCGCAGCTCGGCTTTGAGAAGCCCGGGGGCGTTTTCCAATCGGTCCCCCCGCAGGGAGTTGGAGCAGACCAGCTCGGCCAGATAGGGACTGTGGTGGGCCGGGGTCGTCTTGCCCGGCTTCATCTCCGCCAGGGTGACGGCCACGCCGCGCTCGGCCAGCTGCCAGGCCGCCTCGCATCCGGCCAACCCTCCGCCGATGACAGTGGCCTGAGGCGTGTTCACGGTGGCGTTCATCCTTTCCGTTGGGTGGCTAATCCGATCCTTCGTTTCCCCAGGAACCTCATCCCTATTTCGCCGTCGTCGCTTTTTTGGCCGCCGTGGTTTTCTTAACCGTCGTTTTCGCGGCCGTGGTTTTCTTGGCCGCTGGTTTCGCCGTCGCCGCCTTCTTGGGGGCGGCCTTCGCGGTCGTAGTCTTCTTCGGCGCCGCCGCTTTTTTCACCGTGGCCGCCGTTGTTTTGGCGGCGGGTTTTTTGGTGGCTGTGCTGCGAGCGGCGGTGGTTTTCCGGACGGCGGGCTTGCCGGTGCGTTTGGCCGCCGGGGCCTCCGTACCCGTGCCCGTGCCCGCCCCCGCCTCGGCGGTTTCGGTCTTCTTCCGGCGGTAGCCCCGCTGGTCTTCCGGCAGATAGGCCGGGCATTGGGGATTGGCGCAGAAGGGCTTTGTCGCCCCCCGGCCGCCCCGTTTGAACAGGGTGCGGGAGCATTCGGGGCAACGGTCGCCGATGGGTACGTCCCAGGTCATAAAGTCGCAGGCAGGGAATTTCTCACAGCCGTAATAGTCCCGGTTGTTGCGCGATTTCTTTTTGAGGACGACCGCCCCGCACTTGGGGCACTCCCCCGGGGTGGGCTCCGAAATGGGCTTGGTGTTTTTGCATTCGGGGTACCCCGGGCAGGCGACAAACCGCCCGAACCGCCCCATTTTGATCACCATGTTCCGACCGCACAGCTCGCAGACAAAGTCGGTGGGCTCGTCGGGCACCTTGTACCGGGTCTTGTCCTCGGCGGCCTGCTTGACCGCCTCGGAGAAGCCGCCGTAAAAGTCGGCCAGCATGGCCCGCCAGTCCTTGCGGCCCTCCTCCACCTCGTCCAGGTTGTTTTCCATGCGGGCGGTAAAGGCCACGTCGATGATGTCCTGGAACTTCTCCTTCATCATGGTGGTCACCACCTCCCCCAAGGGGGTGGGGGAGAGCGCCTTGTTCTGGCGGAGAATGTATTCCCGCTCCAGGATGGTGGAGATGGTGGGCGCGTACGTGCTGGGGCGTCCGATGCCCTGTTCCTCCATGGCCTTGATGAGGCTGGCCTCGGTAAAGCGGGGGGGGGGCTGCGTAAAGTGCTGGGCGGGGCGGGGGGCGGTCAGGGAGAGAAGCTCGCCCTGGCGCAGGTCGGGCAGGGGGTCGTCCCGCTCCTCCTTCTCGTCGTCCCGGCCCTCTTCGTAGACCGCCGTGAACCCGGCGAATTTGAGGCTGGTGTGGTTGGCGCGGAAGATATACCCGGCGGACAGGGTGTCGATGGTCAGCGTGTCGTACAGGGCGTTTTCCATCTGGCAGGCCACAAAGCGCGACCAGATGAGCTTGTACAGCTTGTATTGGTCGTCGGCCAGGCTGTCCCGGATTTTGTCCGGCGTCAGGGTCACGTCGGAGGGGCGGATGGCCTCATGGGCGTCCTGCGCCTCCTTCTTTCCCTTGTAGCGCCGAGGGGCGGCGGGGCAGTAAGCAGGACCGTACTGATCCTTGATAAAGACCCGAACCTGATCCAAGGCCTCTTCGCTCAGACGCTGGGAGTCGGTGCGCATATAGGTGATCAGGCCGGTCAGTCCCAGGTCGCCGATTTCGACGCCCTCGTAAAGCTGCTGGGCCACCGCCATGGCACGGCGGGGGTTCATGTTGAGCTTGCGGGAGGCCTCCTGCTGCAAGGTGGAGGTGATGAAGGGGGGCGCGGGGGTTCGCTTGCGCTGGCCCGTCTTCACCTCGGACACCGAAAAGGGCGCACCGGTCACGGCGGCGACCACGGCGTCGGCCTCGGCCTGACTGCCCAGCTCCGCTTTGCCCGCCGGGGTGCCGTGAAAATGGGCGTCGAACTTGCCGGGGCCCTCCCGGCGGGCCAGGGTGACGTCGATGCTCCAATATTCCTTGGGGATGAAGGCGCGAACCTCCTCCTCCCGGTCAACCACCAGCCGGACGGCCACCGACTGCACCCGCCCCGCCGACAATCCCGGCCGCACCTTGCGCCACAGCAGGGGGGACAGCTCGTAGCCCACAATGCGATCCAGCACCCGGCGGGCCTGCTGGGCGTCCACCAAATGGTCGTCGATGGCCCGGGGGTGCTTGATGCTGTCCTGCACCACCTTTTTGGTGATCTCGTTGAAGGTGACCCGGGCGGTCTTGTCGTCGGACAACTCGAGCAGTTCCTTGAGATGCCAAGAGATGGCCTCCCCTTCCCGATCGGGGTCGGTGGCCAGGTAGACATGGTCGGCGGCCCGGGCTTGGGCCCGCAGGTCGGAGATGGTCTTCTCCTTGCCCGCGATGGGCCGGTAATCGATGATAAACCCGGGGATGTCCACGCCCATCTTGGACTTGGGCAGGTCGCGCAGGTGCCCCATGGTGGCCTTGACGGTGAAATCCCGCCCCAGGTACTTGCCGATGGTCTTGGCCTTGGCCGGGGATTCCACGATGATGAGGTTGTTGGGCATGTGGGCAGCCTCCAAAACAGAAGTCAGATGACAGAGGACAGAGAGCAGAAGACAGAAAACAGAAGACAAAAAGGGGTCGTCAGACCGCGCTTCAGTCCTCCGCGATTTCGAAGCGTTTGCCGGGGCGTTGTTTAACGGCGCCGTTGAGTTCCAGGAGGGTGAGCGCCCGGAGGACGCGGGAGGCGGGCAGGTCGGTTTGCTCGACGATCTCATCCACATGCCGGGGCTGGCCCGCTATGGCTATCATAATGGCTTTTTGATCCGGTGTAAAGTCTTTTATCCGCTCGCTCAGATCCACCGCCTTGGGAGACTCGGCCTTTTTGGGGGCGCGGGGCGCTTTCCGGCGGGGTGTTTCCACCGTGTCGGCCACCAAGGCGAGGGGCTCCCGCTCCGCCTGGACGGGGCGTTTGTTGTATCCGATGAGGGCCTGGGGACGATGGTCGTTCAGGGTAATCTTGTGAGGGTACAGGGCTTCGTATGCATTGAGGATGTCCCGGGGGCCGGTGACCAGCTGGGCGGCGCTGTCGGCGATGAGGCGGTTGCTGCCGGCGCTCTCGGGGGCATCGATGTTGCCGGGGACGGCGAAGACGTCCCGTCCCTGCTCCAAGGCGTGCCCGGCGGTGATCAGCGAACCGGAAAACTGGGGGGCTTCCACCACCAGCGTACCCAGGCTCACCCCGCTCAAAATGCGGTTCCGGGCCGGGAAGTGGCCGCCCAGAGGCCGGGTGCCGGGGGGATATTCGCTGATGAGGGCGCCCATGGCGGCGATGTCCTCATACAGCGCCCGGTTGCTCTCAGGGTATACGATGTCCACCCCGCAGCCCAGCACGGCCACGGTGGGAGCCCCGGCCTGCAGGGCCCCGGTATGTGCTTGGGCGTCGATGCCGTCGGCCAGGCCGGACACGATGAGCATCCCGGCCCGAGCCAGCCCGTAGCACAGCCGGGCGGTGGCCTGAAGGCCGTAGGGGGTGGCCCGGCGGGAACCCACTACGGTCAGCGCCGCCTCTTCGTCCAAGGCGGGCAGCCGCCCTTTGACATAGAGTACGCTGGGGGGCGACGGGATGTTTTTCAGGCGCTCGGGGTAGTCGGCGTCCTGCATGGTCAGCACCCGCAGACCAAGCCGGTCGCACTGCTCCAGCACCCGTTCGGCCCCGGCCAGGTCCCGCAGGCACAGTTCCTGAAGCTGGGCCTTGTTCAGGCCCTCCACGCCGCGCAGGTCGGCGTCGTCGGCGAAAAAGACGTTTTCCGGCGTCCCGAAACGATCGATGAGGTCGCACACCCTGTCCGCGCCGATTTGGCGCAGGGCGCTCAACCAGAGCCAATATTTGACGGACACGGAGGGTCACCCTTTCAGCGGTCAGAAATCAGATTATTTAACGGGTTGGATGCCGTCGAGGAAGTCCGCGGCGTCGGCCGCTGTGTCCTCGGTGTAGGTGACAATGATGGACATGATAACCTTCCCGACTTTGCGCAGGTAGTAGTCCTGATAGAAAATACCGCCGGACACGGCGAAGGTGCCCACATAATATTCCTCGCCCGCGATGATCTCGACGGAGGTGCCGACTTCCGTGTACGCCATGGAGGTGATCGCCAGCAGCTGCGGCTTGAGGATTTCGTAATACCCCTCGGCGTCCACAGAGCCCGCGCCGGGCACCAGGGCCAAGTTCTCATAGGCCACAATGGCGTTGGGAAGGCCGTCCTCGGTGGTCACGATGAAGTCGTACGCCGTCCGGAACAGGGCCACGTCGATGGCGGTGCGGTTAGTGCCGTCGTTGACGAGGATGTCCTCCCCGGCGGACAGCTGGGTTTCCATTTCCTCCGCCGACAGGGCGCGCCAGCCGTCCGGCAGGTCAAAGCGGAAGTTGGCCCACTCGTTGGTAAAGCTGAGCCGGTCCTCGGACCAGCTGCCGGTTTCCGCGCCCCGAATGGCGGAGCAGGCGGACAGCAGAAGAGAGCACATCAGGGCAAGAGATAAGAGCAGACAGCATTTTCGGTTCATAGAAAAGGCCCTCCCATAGTAAGTGGGGATGTCAGACACCGTTTTTACGCGCCGCTTCCCACAGCAGGGCGGCGGCGGCGGCGGCCACGCCGAGGGATTCGCAGTGGGGCGCCATGGGGAGCTTGATCCGTCCGTCGGCCCGGTCGATGAGGGGTTGGGACAGTCCGGCCCCTTCGTTGCCCAACAGCAGGACGCAGGCTGACAGGTCGATCTCCCGTACATCCCGGGCCCCGTCACCGGGGAGGGCGGCGTATACCGGGACGGGGCAGCCGCCAAGGGCGGCGCCGGGGTCGTCGGTCTCCCAGAGGGGCAGGCGGAAGGTGGCGCCCATGGCGGCCCGGACGGCCTTAGGGGAAAAGGGGTCGGCGCAGCCAGGGCCCAACAGCAGGGCGGAGAACCCAAAGGCGGCCGCCGTGCGAACGATGGAACCCACGTTGCCGGGATCCTGCACCCGATCCAGCAGCACATACCGCCCGGCGGGCAGGGGCGCGGGGGGTCGAGTGTCGGGCAGTCGGCAGAGGAACACCAGCCCTTGGGGGGTCTCGGTGGGGGAGGCGGCGCGTATCAAACGCTCGGACAGCTCCACCGTCCGGACGGTCTCCGGCAGGGGGGGCAGCGTCCGCCCCTCGGCGCACAGCACCATCGTCACCGCCGCGCCGTGGGCCAGCGCCTCAGGGAGCAGGGAAGGGCCGTCGCACAAAAACAGACCGGCCTCCCGCCGGGCCTTCCGGGTGGCGGCCAGGCTGAGGCATTGCTTCACCAGCGGGTTGTCCCGGCTGGTGACAAGCGCCCGGGCGGTCATCCGTCCCCTGCCATGGCCCGCAGGAGGACGCCGATTTGGTCGAATCTGGCCCGTATGTCGGGGTTCTCCCACTCGGCCGGGGAGAAGACCTTGACGCAGGCGTAAAAGGGTCGCCCCTCCAAAACAGGGATTCCGGACAGCATGGGTTTGTCGTCCACCCGGAGCAGCCATGGCTCGTCCGCCTCGCCGGTCAGGCCGAAGTCCGCCATGGGCAGGAAGGCGTCTGACTGTTCGGCCAGCTCGTCCGCCGTAGCCCTGTCCAGGAGGAACAGGGAGATGTTGTCGTCGAGAAGCTGGATGGTAAACTTCATGCCGACGGCCATGCCGATTTCGCTCTCGTCCACGCCCAGCAGCTCGCTTTGCAGGACGATCTGCCCGTCGCCGTTGAGGTCTTCCATCAGGGGAAGGAGATGGGCGTCCAGCTCGTCGAAAGAGGTGCTGATGCCGATGCCCTTGAGGGTCGCGGTGTAGTACAGATCCGGATGAACCCGGCCCAGCACCTCCGTGAAAATGAGGGCGAGGAGGGCGAGCAGCGCCAGCACACCGAGGGAATGCCATTTGTAGTGGAACCAAAAACTGTTGCGCCACCAGTGGGAAAAACGCCGAAAGGTCACGCCGCGCCGCCTCCTTCCCGGTTTTGGGAACTTTTGCCGATCTAACACACACGGCGCGCCGCTTGGGCGCGCCGGGCAGCAGAGTCAATCATCCAGGGGCTTCATGGTGGGAAACAAAATCACGTCTCGAACGGAGGCGCTGTCGGTGAGCAGCATAGTGAACCGGTCGATGCCGATCCCGCACCCCGCGGTGGGGGGCATACCGTATTCCAGGGCCTGAAGGAAGTCCTCGTCCATCATGCCGGCCTCTTCGTCCCCCGCGGCCCGCAGGGCGGCCTGCCGGGCGAAGCGCTCCCGCTGGTCGATGGGGTCGTTGAGCTCGGAAAAGGCGTTGGCGATTTCCCGCCGGGTGACGAACAGCTCGAAGCGGTCGGTGAGGCGGGGGTCGTCCGGGCAGCGCTTGGCCAGGGGGGAGACCTCCACCGGGTGCCGGGTGATGAAGGTGGGCTGCAAGAGGAGACCCTCCACCTTCTGGTCAAAACATTCGTACAGCCATTCCCCCCAAGAGAGGGTGCCCTTGCCCTCCACGCCGACGCTTTGCGCGGCCTGTTGGGCCTGTTCGGCGGTGTCGAAGGACAGGAAATCCACGCCGGTGTATTCCTTCACGGCGTCGGCCATGGTCATGCGCCGCCAGGGCCGCGCCAGGCTCACCGCCTCGCCCTGATAGGTCAGCTCGACGGTGCCCAGCACATCCAGAGCTACCCCGGAGAGCATCTCCTCTGTCAGCGCCAGAATGCCGTCGCAGTCGAGGTAGGCCTCGTAAAACTCCACCGTGGTGAACTCGGGGTTGTGTTTGACGCTCATGCCCTCGTTGCGGAACAGGCGGCCGATCTCATACACCCGTTCCAGCCCGCCCACGATGAGCCGCTTGAGGTGCAGCTCGGTGGCGATGCGCAGGTACATGTCCAGATCCAA
>JAITQI010000060.1 GCA_031289065.1 Oscillospiraceae bacterium | reverse complement strand
TTCGCCGTCCCCTCTCTGGAGGCCCTGCTGGCCGCCGGGCACGAGGCGGCGGCGGTGTTCACCCAACCCGACCGCCCCCGGGGACGCGGGCTGGCCACCGTCCCGTCCCCGGTCAAGGTCTGCGCCCTGAAACACGGCCTACCGCTCTGCCAACCCGAAACCTTCAAAGGGGGCGGCCCGGCGGAAACCCTCCGGGCCCTCGCCCCCGACGCCATCGCCGTCGTGGCCTACGGGCGCATTCTGCCCCGGGCCGTGCTGGATATCCCGCCCCTGGGCTGTGTCAACGTCCACGGTTCCCTGTTGCCCAAATACCGGGGAGCCGCCCCCATCCAGCGGGCGGTGATGAACGGCGAGAGGGAGACCGGCGTGACCACCATGCACATCGCCCCCGCCCTGGACACAGGCGACATGATCTACCGGGACATCATCCCCATCGCCCCGGAGGACACATCCGGCACCGTCCATGACAAGCTCATGCGCATCGGCGCCGCCCTGCTGGTCAAAACCCTGGCCGACCTGGCGGCGGGCACGGCGCCCCGCGTCCCCCAGGAGGACGGGCTGGCCACCTTCGCCCCCATGCTCACCCGGGAGGAGGCCTATATCGACTGGACGCAGCCCGCCCAAGCGGTGCACGCCCGGATACGCGGCCTGTCCCCCTGGCCGGTCGCCCAAACAGGCCCCCAGGACAGCCCCATCAAGATTTTCGCCGCCCGGCTGACCGATCGCGTGGCAAACAACCCCCCCGGCCATGTGCTGGGCGTCGCCCCCCCGGGCGTCGAAGTGGTCTGCGGCGACGGCCGAACCCTCCTGCTCACCGAGGTGCAGGGCAAAGGCGGCCGCCGTATGCCCGCCGACGCCTACGCCCGCGGGCATGTATGGCCGGATAGGCTGTAAAGATTGCGAATCGAGGCGATTTCGTGCCCTATTTTTACTTCGACATCTACTATCTGATCCTCGTCCTGCCCGCCATTCTGTTTGCCCTGATTGCCCAGGGCATGGTGCAGAGCGCCTACCGCAAGTACAGCCAGGCCGCCACCCGGCGGGGTACCACCGGCGCGGCGGCGGCGGAAGCCATTCTGCGCCGAAACGGCATTTACGACATCCGGGTGGAACAGGTGGCCGGGCAACTGTCCGACCATTACGACCCTAAGGCTCGGGTAATCCGTCTGTCCCAAGGGGTTTACGGCGTGTCCAGCGTAGCCGCCGTCGGCATTGCCGCCCACGAGGCCGGGCATGCCGCGCAGTACGCCGTCGGCTACGCCCCTATCCGTCTGCGCCAGGCCATCATCCCGGTCTCCCGGGTGGGTTCTTGGCTGGCCTTCCCCCTCATCCTGGCCGGGCTGTTTTTGTCCAGCGGGGTGTTGCTCGACGCGGGCATCCTGCTGTTCGGCCTGGCCTTCGTCTTCCAATTGGTCACCCTGCCGGTGGAATTCAACGCCTCCCGCCGGGCGCTGCAAACCCTGGAGGAGGCGCGTATGCTGGAAGACGGGGAACTCGTCGGGGCGCGAAAAGTCCTGTCGGCGGCGGCGATGACCTATGTGGCCGCGCTGGCCGTTTCCCTGGCGCAGCTGCTGCGGCTGTTGCTGATTTTTGGCGGCGGACGCGGACGGAACAACCGGTGGTAACGCCGGCGCGGGGAGCGGCCCTCCGCGTGCTCACCGAGCAGGAAAAGGGCGGCTTTTCGGACAGACTTCTCAAGCGGGAACTGCGCCGCGCCGGGCTGGAACCCCGGGAGGCCGCCCTGTGTACCCGCCTGTGTTACGGCGTGCTACAAAACCGGGCGTTGCTGGATTTTTATCTGGCCGGATGTTCCTCCATCCCCCTGTCCCGCCTGGAGGCCCGTGTGCTGAATATCCTCCGCCTGGGGGCGTATCAGACCGTCTTCCTGGACAAAACCCCCGACTACGCCGCCGTATCGGCCTGCGTGGACATGGCCCGGGCGGTGTCAAACCCTAAAACCGCCGGGTATGTGAACGCCGTCCTCCGGGCCTTGCTCCGCAAACCGACACTGCCGGTCCCCGGTGGCCCAACGGCCCAACGCCTCTCCGTGCTGTACAGCCAGCCCCTCTGGCAGACGGAAACCTATTTGGCCCGTCTGGGGGAGGCCGAAACCGAGGCCCTGTTGGCCAAAAACAACGAGATACCGCCCCTCTGGATTCAGCACAACCCCTGCCGGGGGACAGCGGAACAGCTCGCCATTTCCCTCGTAGGCGAGGGGGTGAAGCTCATCCCGCACCCTTGGCTGCCCGGCTGTTTCGCCTTGGAAAACACCGGCGACATGGAGCGCCTGGAAGCCTTCCGGGCGGGGCGGTTCCTGGTGGCCGACCCGGCGGCCCGGCTGGCCGTTCTGGCCGCCGACCCTCGGCCCGGCGACCGGGTGATCGACGGCTGCGCCGCGCCGGGGGGCAAGAGCTTCCTGGCCGCCATGGCCATGGAAGACAGGGGAGAGGTCCTCGCCTTCGACATCCACCCACACAAGCTGACCCTCCTGGAAAAGGGACGGGATCGGCTGGGGCTTACCGCCGTGAAAGCCGGTCTCAAGGACGCCGGGGTGTCCGACCCGGCGCTTTTCCAAAGCGCCGACCTGGTCGTCGCCGACCTGCCCTGCTCCGGGCTGGGCGTCGTAGGCAAAAAACCCGACATTCGGTACAAACGTGAGGAGGACATCCGGGCGTTGCCCGTCCTGCAGTTGTCCCTCCTCCAAAATCTGTCCCGCTATGTAAAACCCGGCGGAACGCTGTTATACGCCACCTGTACCCTGCGCCGGGAGGAGAACGAAGCGGTGGCCCAGGCCTTTTTGGCCGCCGATCCGGCCTTTGCGCCGACGCCCTTCGCGCTCCCCGAGCCCATCGGCCCGGCGGTTGAGGGCATGTTCACCCTTTGGCCGCATAAGCATGAGACCGACGGGTTTTTTATCGCCAAGTTCGTCAGACTGCCAAACAGCATATAAGGAGGTGTCGGGGACATGAAACTGGTTGACCGGGCGATCATCCGCGCCCTGCATCTGAAGCCCAGCGACAGCGCCCGGGTGGACGAACGCGTTTTCGCCGTCAGCTGCGGGTACGCCAATTTCTTTGTCTGCCGCAAAGAGGACGCTGTGATCGCCATCGACACGGGCCCCAGCAAGGCGGCCGCCCTCAGAGGCATGGCGGCCGCCGGGCTGAATCCCGCCGAGATCTCCCGCGTCTTTTTGACCCATACTGACTTTGACCACGCCGGGGGCCTGGCCGCCTTCCCCGACGCCCAGGTGTTTTTCTCCGAGGACGAGGAACCCCTCGTCGCGGGCAAACGGACGGTGCGGCTCTACGGCCTGGGCCGCAACCGCAGGATCAAACGCGCCTACACCCTCCTGAGCGACGGGCAGACGGTTTCTGTCGGCCCCCTGAGCGTAACGGCTCTCAAAACCCCCGGACATACGATCGGTTCCATGTCCTACATCGTGGACGGGACGCTGCTGTTCACCGGTGACGCCCTCTGCCTCCACAGGGGACAGGCTCATCCCAACCCCCACTTCCGCATGAACGACGTCGCCCTGCGTCAGTCGGCGCGGCGTTTGGCCGCCCTGGAGGGGGTATCCTGGCTGATCACCGCTCACAGCGGTTGGTCGCCGTACCGTGACGCCACGGAAAGGCTGCGCGCCGAGCCCGAACAACCCGGCGCGGGAAAGAACCGCTCATGACTGAACTGCTCGCCCTCACCCCGGAGGAACTCCAAGCCCTGCTACCCGACCAGCCCGCCTACCGGGCCGGTCAGGTCTTCCGCTGGCTGCACAAGGGGATCACCGCCTTCGATCAGATGAGCGATCTGCCCGCCGCTCTCCGGCAACGCCTGGGAGAAACCGGCCTTCTCACCGTCCCGGAGGCGGCTCGTGTCCAGACCGCTCGGGATGGGACGGTAAAAATCCTCTGGCGGCTTTCGGACGGCCAGCGGGTCGAAAGCGTCCTCATGCGTCACCACCACGGGGAGTCCCTCTGCCTCTCCACCCAGGCCGGATGCCGTCAGGGTTGTCTGTTTTGCGCCTCCACGGTGGGCGGTCTTGTCCGCAATCTGACCGCCGCCGAAATGCTGGCCCAGGTGCAAAGCATGCCCCGGGAGACCGGGCGAACCCCCGACCACCTGGTGCTCATGGGCATCGGGGAACCTCTCGACAACTTTAACGAGGTCGTCCGCTTTCTGACCCTGGTCAGTCATCCCCAGGGCCTTGGCCTCAGCCTGCGCCGTGTCTCCCTGTCCACCTGCGGCCTGATTGACGGCATTCGGCGGCTGGCCGCCCTCGACCTGCCCCTGACCCTGTCGGTCTCCCTCCACGCCCCCGACGACGAGACCCGTTCCCGGCTCATGCCCGTCAACCGGTCGGGGGATGTGGAACGTCTGTTGGCCGTCTGCCGGGACTATTTCCGCGCCACGGGCCGCCGGGTTTCCTACGAGTACCTGCTCCTCGACGAAATCAACGACACGCCGGACAAGGCCCGGGCCTTGGGCCGTCTGCTCCGCGGCGCCCCCGCCCATGTAAACCTGATTCTCTACAACCAAACCGGCCGGGATCCAGGTCTGCGCCCCAGCAAGCCGGAGGCGGTGCGCGCCTTCCGGGACATTGTGTCCGCCTACGGTCCGGTGGTCACCCTGCGCCGGAGTTTGGGCGGCGAAATCGACGCCGCCTGCGGGCAGTTGCGGGGCGGCAATTAAATGTTTCCGTTTTGTAATGGACAAAGCGCCGCAAATATCGTACAATATAAGGCGATTGAATAAGGCCTGTCAGAAATGGCCGAAAAAGGCGGGTGAAGGCAATTGAACGCGTGGGGTATCACCGACAAGGGACTGGTTCGCGCCCTGAACCAGGACGCCTTCTTCCTCCATGTCCTCCACGAGGACGGCCAAGCCGTGCTGGTGGTCTGCGACGGCATGGGCGGGGCCCGGGCGGGGGAAGTGGCCTCCGAGACGGCGGTGGACGCCTTCGTTGAGGAAGTGCGCCGCGCCCTCAAGCCGGGTATGGACGCCGCCGCCCTCAAAGAGCTGCTGGCCGCCGCCGTGGCCCACGCCAACGACGTGGTCTTTCGCCGGGCCTCCAGCGAGGAATACGCCGGCATGGGCACGACGCTTGTCGCCGCTCTGGTGTCCGGACGGCAGGTGGCCGTGGCCAACGTGGGGGACTCCCGGGCCTATCGCATCGGCCCCCAAGGTATCACCCGGGTCACCAAAGACCATTCCCTGGTGGAAGACCTCTTCTCCAAAGGAAACCTGACCTACGAGGAAGCCCGCAGTCACCCCAGCAAGAACCTGATTACCCGCGCCCTGGGGACGGACGCCATCGTGGACTGCGATCTCTTTTCCTTCGCGTTCTCCCCGGGCGAATATGTACTGCTGTGTTCCGACGGGCTGACAAACGTCGTGGAAGATCAGGAAATTTTATATGAAACCCTCCACGGCGGCCAACCCGCTCACGCCTGCACGCAGCTGCTGGAGTTGGCCTGCGCCCGCGGCGGTCCCGATAACATTACCGTGGCGCTGATCTCGCTGTAAAAAGGAAGGTGAACAGGTGATGGAAAAATACATTGGGAAAATGCTGGACAACCGATATGAGATCCTGGAGATCATCGGTATGGGCGGCATGGCCGTGGTGTACAAGGCACGGTGTCATCGCCTCAACCGTTTTGTAGCCGTCAAGATTCTCAAGGACGAGTTTTCCCAGGACGCCGAGTTCCGTCGGCGCTTTCACGCCGAGAGCCAGGCGGTGGCCATGCTCTCCCACCCCAATATTGTGGCGGTGTACGACGTGTCCCGTTCCTCCGAAGTGGAATACATTGTCATGGAGCTCATCGACGGCATCACCCTCAAGCAGTACATGCAGCGCAAGGGCGCCATGAGTTGGCGGGAGACCCTCCATTTTGTCACCCAGATCGTCAAGGCCCTCAGCCACGCCCACGGGCGGGGCATCATCCACCGGGACATCAAGCCACACAACATCATGATCCTGCGGGACGGCAGCGTCAAGGTGGCCGACTTCGGCATCGCCCGCCTGGCCTCCACCCAGAACACCCTGACCCAGGAAACCCTGGGCTCGGTGCATTATATCTCCCCCGAACAGGCCCGGGGCAGCCATATCGACGCCCGCAGCGACCTGTATTCGGTGGGCGTGGTCATGTACGAAATGCTCACCGGTCGCCTGCCCTACGAGGGCGACACCGCCGTCTCCGTGGCCATACAGCACATCAACTCCATGCCCCTGCTGCCCCGGGAGGTCAATCCGGACATCCCCGAGGCGCTGGAGGTCATCACCATGAAGGCCATGTCCGCCGCCCTGACCCGGCGGTACGCCTCGGCCGAGGCCATGCTCAGCGACCTGGAGGAGTTCCGCAAAAATCCCAGCATCGTCTTTGACTACGATTTGGTGGGAATGCACCCCCAGGATCGTCTCCTCCCCGAAGAGCCGACAAAGCCCCTTCAGGTCGCCCAAACACGGCAGGCCCTTGTTCAACAGCGTACCGGGCGGGATACGCAACCCGCCGCCCCGCCCCGCAAGCCCCGTCCTGGGGGGCGCCCCCCCGAGGCGGATCCCGAGGAGGAGGACTATCAGCAGCGCCGCAAGAACAGCACCCTGACCGTCATCGTCGGTGTGCTGGCCGTCCTGGTCTTTGTGGGCGGGCTGGTGTTCCTGCTGGTCACGCTCCTCGGCGACGTCGTCAGCCCACCGGTATCCGAAACCGTCGTGGTGCCCAACCTCGTGCGCATGAACTTTGAAGCCGCCGTGTCCTCCTATGAGGACAGATTTGAAATCGTAAAATCCGAGGAGCGGGCCGACGACAGCGTCCCCGCCGGTTATATCATCTCCCAGACGCCGACGGCCAACGCCTCGGTCAAGCTCTCACCCAGGGCGAAGATAGAAGTGATCGTCAGCCTCGGCACAAAATCCGTCCGCATCCCGGACAACGTAAACCGCGAGTATCGGGAGGTCGTCAACGCCCTTGAGGCGGTGGGCCTGAAAGTGGGCGACCCGGTGATGATCAGCGACGAGGATATCGTCAAAGGGTATGTCATCCGCTCTGAACCGCCCCAGTATGCCACCGTCACCGAGGGGGAGACCGTCATTCTCTATGTCAGCGACGGCCCTTCCCAGAAAAACGTCAAGGTACCCAACCTCGTGGGGATGAACTGGGAGGACGCCCAACGGGAGGTGTTGCGCATGGGTTTGGTCAATGGCAGCCCCGTCCGCGTGGCCAGTGACGAACCGGTGGATACCGTCGTGTGGCAGAGCTTCCCGGCAGGGGAGGAAGTACCCGAAAAATCCCTGGTGACGCTCCAGATCAGCGTCGGCCCCGCCGAGACACCCTCGCCGTCGCCGGAGCCGTCTGTCCCGCCCTCGATAGAGCCGTCGCCCACACCCACGCCAACGCCTACGCCCCCGCCCGATCCCATCACGCGCACCCTGAGCTTTAACCTCGCCCCCTATGCCGCCAACCCCTATGTTACCATCAACGTCTACGTGGCCGGCCAGCTCGATTACAGCGGCACCGTCGCCACGTCGGACGGCGCCTTCTACCGCCCCGTCACCGGGCAGCCGGACGACATGGTGCGCGTCGAGGTGGACGGCGTGGTCGGTTTCCAGGATTACCTGAGAAACATATCTTGACGCCGTCGTTTGAGGGGTTGATCCTCAAGGGCGTGGGCGGGTTTTACACCGTCCTCTCCCCCGACGGGCCGGTGGTCTGTCGGCCCCGGGGCCGGTTCCGCCGGGAGGGTATTAAGCCCTTGCCCGGGGACAGGGTGGTTTGCCTCCGTCTGTCCGACGACACCGGTCGCCTCGACGAGATAGGCCCCCGGAAAAACGTCTTCGACCGCCCCCCCGTGGCCAATTTGGATTTGCTGCTCATCGTGGTCTCCCAGGCCATTCCCCAGAGCGATCCCTTTTTGATCGACCGCATGACCGCCCTGGCCGCCCGGAAGGGGTTGGGGGCGGCGGTCTGCGTCAACAAAATCGACCTCGCCCCCGCTGAAGACATGGCCCGGCTATATACCGACGCGGGCTATCCCACCGTTCGGGTCAGCGCCCGTAGCGGCGACGGCTTCGACCGGCTACGGACGGTCATCGCGGGGCAGGTGGTCGCCCTGGTGGGCAATTCCGGGGTGGGCAAGTCAAGCCTGCTCAACCGCCTCTGCCCCAACCTCTCTCTGGCAACCGCCGAAGTCAGCCTCAAGGGCGGCCGCGGGCGGCACACCACCCGGCATGTGGAACTCCTGCCCATGGCCGACGGGGCCTGGGCCGCCGATACCCCCGGCTTTTCCCTCTTCGACGAGGAGGGGCTGGACTGCCCCGCCGAAGAGATGGACACCCTCTTCCCGGAATTCCAGCCGCACCTGGGGCTGTGCCGGTTCACCGGCTGTCGGCACACCGGCGTCGTCGGCTGCGCCGTGGAGACCGCCGTCCTCCGGGGGGAGATCGCCCCCTCCCGCTGGGAGAGTTACAAACGCTTGTATGACAGCGCGTCTAAGCGGCGCGCCTGGGAGAGAAACGGTCATGGATGAAAAACGATGTGTTGTGCTGGGCGCGGCTTCCCTGTCGGAGGCCGCCCTTTTTTACGCCGGTCTCCGGCCGAACGACCTGCTGCTGTGCGCCGACGGCGGCCTGCGCCACGCGCTGACCTTTGGGCTGCGTCCCCGCGCCCTGATCGGCGACGGCGACTCGGGGGGCGCCATACCCCCGCAGGGCATAGAATCCCTGCGCCTGCCCATCCGCAAAGACCGCACCGACACCCACGCCTGCATCGACTACGGCCTGGCCCACGGCTGCCGAAATTTTCTCCTCCTCGGCTGCGCGGGGGGGCCGCGCCTTGATCATTTTATGGGCAACCTGTGTCTGCTGGAATATTGCGCCGAACATAACGCCCGCGCCCGCCTCCTCGACGGGGACAACGAGTGCCTGCTACACACCGGCGGCTCTCTCTCCCTGCCCGAGGCGGCCCGCTATCGGTATGTGTCCCTGTTCCCTTTGGACGCGGAAATCACCGGCGTGACCCTGGAGGGGCTGGAATATCCCCTGCGCGACGCGACACTCCGACGGGATACCCCCGTCGCCGTCAGCAACCAACCCGACCCCAAAGCTCCCCTCGTCCGCGTCGCTCTCACCGGCCGCGCCCTGATCATCTTTTCCGAACGGCTGACATAAATAGGGTGAAACTGTCGCGTATACTCAAAAAGAGGCGGACATCGCCCCGAATATGGTCACGTCCAAAACTGTAGACAAACTTCTGTTTGTCTACAGTTTTACGTTTCTCTTTCAACTTCTCATGCACCTTTTGCGCCCCGCCCCATATAATAGAACAGACCCGCCTTGCCACATGGCATCGTATTGGACAGCGGCGGCGGGAAACGGGCCGCCTCACGGAGAAAGGATGTCGGAAACATGATACGCCAAAAAACCGCGCTGGGTCTGGCGCTTTCCACGTTTGGAGCGGGGTTGCTGCTGGCCGCCGCCCTTCCTCTGGGTGTCCTTCTCTTCCTCTTCGCGGCCCTCCTCATCGCCGCCGGCGTCTTCCTGACCCGCTGCTGACCGTCTCCGCCCCCGCCGCGAACCGCGAATTTCTGACCGCTGGAGGTGTTGTCATGAAGGTCGTTGTCCTGCGCTCGCCCCGTATGTTGCGCGGTTTTTTACGCGCCCTGTTCGGCATCCGCCGTGCGGAGTGAATCCGGCCCGTTTCCGGCGGAGGGGTAAAATTTATCCCTCCGCCGGAAATGTGATCTCTCATATCCCGCCCCCCGCCGCCATATACTCGGTAGTGAAACAAGCATATGAGGGAGAGGATACGACATGGAGTTGAACATGCGAACGGTTCGCTATTACGAAACGGTGCTGGATACCGGCCTGACCAAGGAGGAGTCGGCGGACATTATCGTCCCCGATCTGTTCCCCGACATCATGCGCATCGTGGACGCCTCCGGCCTGGTCGCCGTCAAGGAGAAAAACGCCTGGGACGCACGGGCCGAGGTGAGCGGCGTGGTGCGGGCCGTGGTGCTCTATGTGCCGGAAAGTGCGCGGGGCCTGAAGAAAATCGACGTCTCCCTGCCCTTTACCCACACCTTTGAGAACCAGGGCATCACGCCGGAATCCAAAATTTTGGCCAAAGCCGCGCTGCTGACCGCC
Organism: Oscillospiraceae bacterium; assembly: GCA_031289065.1. Classification (GTDB taxonomy): domain Bacteria; phylum Bacillota; class Clostridia; order Oscillospirales; family UBA929; genus JAIRTA01. The sequence continues at coordinate 1,025 of JAITQI010000060.1, read as the reverse complement.
GAGGCCCGCGCCGTCAACCCCCGCAAGGTGCAGGTCACCGTGGGCGTCCAGCTGGACGTCACGGTCTATGCCCTGGCCGAGTGGGGACTGTGTGAAGACCTGACCGACGCCAAAGCCCACTCCGCCCACCTCCTCAAATCCGCCGAACGGGCTTTTATGCCGGTGGCGGCCCAATGCAAGGAGTTCACCGTATCCGACGAGCTGGAGGTGCCCGGCAGCCGCCCCCCCGTGCTGGAAATCCTCAAGGCCGACGCCCGTCTGGTCACCCAGGAGGTGAAGTTCATCGGCAACAAGCTGATCTTCAAGGGGTCGGCCCTGCTACGGATGCTTTATGCCGGGCCCCCCGCCAACCAACCCGCCGACGAAATCTGCCTCTGGGAGCAAGAGATTCCCTATTCGCAGATTCTGGAAACCGAGAGCCTGGAAGAGGGCGGCGAGGCCGCCGTGGACATCCGGCTGACCGCCTTGGACTTGGATTTGCGCCCCGGTCTGTCCGGCGAGGCCCGCCTGCTGGGCGTCACCCTACAGTTGGAAGCCCAGGCCGTTAGCGTGGCCGAACGCAAGCTGGAAGCCGTGGTGGACGTCTATTCCACCGCCTACGATGTCCTGCCCGAGTTTCGCGCCTATCAGATCGTCCGCCGCCTCGACCGCTCCACCCGCCGCCAGACCGTCCGGGAAAGCCTGGAGACCGGCCAGCCGGTTTCTTCGGTGGTGGACGCCCAGATCACCCTCTGGCCGGTGCAGCACAGGCAGGAGGACGGCACCATAGAGCTGTCCGCCGAGGCTCTGGCCAAGGTGGTCTACCTGGGGGACGACCAGCAGTTTTACACCCTCCAGCGCCACCTCCCCGTCGCCCTGGGATGGGAATCCGGGGGGAACGCCCAAATCAAGGCCACCGCGGCCCTGGCCGGGGAGGTGCTGGCCAGCGGAACCCATGACGGGATCGAACTCCGCTTCGCCGTGGACTTCGACGTCACCCTCTCCGAAAACGGCCAGTTCAGCGCCCTGGGCGCGGTCAGCGTTGA